>NZ_JBHUAF010000012.1:0-52060 GCF_042789895.1 Kitasatospora sp. NPDC056783 | reverse complement strand
CCCCGGGGCTGTGGCTCCCGGGGTCCGGTCCGTTCCGGCTCGGCCGGCCTGTTCGGTCCGCTCTTCCCGCTTTTCGGAAGGGCTCCCGCTCAGACGGCCTGGCCGGGCACCTTGAGGTGCTGGGACAGCCACTCCAGTGAGGAGGGCAGCAGGGCGCTCCAGGTCTCGAAGTTGTGGCCGCCGTTCTCCAGCATGCTGTACGAGACCTTCATCGGGCTCTGCACCGCGTTGACGAAGGACTCGGTCTCCTGGCGGTAGTTGCCGTCGCCCTTCTTGGTACCGGCCAGCAGCACGGACACCTTCGGCTGCGGCAGGTTCTGCAGCCGCCACATCAGGTTGGCCTCGTCGCGGCGCTGCTTGCTGCCACCGAACAGGTCCCCCGTGGTCGGGTCGTCGGCGGCGTCGTAGTAGGCGGAGAGGGCGACGGCGGTCGGGAAGACGTCCGGGTGGCGCATGGCCAGCTTGAGCGCGCAGTAGCCGCCGGTCGAGTTGCCCATGAAGGCCCAGGCCTGCGGGTCGGCGGAGACCCTGAAGCTGGCCTCGATGGCCGAGGGCACGTCCTTGGTGAAGTAGGTGTCGGACTGCGGGCCGTTGGGGACGTCCTCGCACTCGGTGTCCTGCGGCAGCGCGGGCGAGGGCCGCATCAGGACCATGACGGTCGGCTGCATCCGCCCCTCCTGGAGGAGCTTGAGCGCCGCCCCCGGGTAGTTGAAGCGGGTGATCAGGTTCTCGGCGATTCCTGGGAATCCGGTGCTGACGATCACGGCCGGGAACTGCTTCTGCGCGTACTCCGGCTGGAAGTACTGCGGGGGCAGGTAGACGTAGCCCTCGGTGGACAGGCGGCTGACCGCGCCGTCGATCCGGACCTTGCGGATCTCACCGGACTGGCTGGGCTCCCGCCCCATCGCGCCGCCGCCCTTGACCGCAGCCTGGCCTATCGTCTCCACCATCAGGCGGCCGGAGGCGTCCGCCTTGTTGTGGATCACCACCGGACCGGTGTCGCCGATGCCCAGCAGGTCGTCCCAACTGCTGTAGAACGCGAAGTAGTTGTTCGCGACCAGGCCGAGCGCGGCGAGCACCGTGAGCTGGGTCGCGAGCAGCGCGCCGATCCGGCCGAGCACCGCCTGCCAGGTCTTCCTCGCGAGTCTGGGCCACAGCCAGACCGTGCCGCCCATCATCACGACCGCGATCAGTACGGTCAGCGCCAGCACTTTGTGGCTCGTCAGACCCATGTCCCGCTTGCTCCCACACCTCGAACTCCAGCCCCTCCGCTGGGGACATCCGGGGCGGTCACCCCGGTTCCCCCGCCGGGGCGCGAGGACCAACCCTAGCGCCAGCTGGGAGGAAGCTGATCGCGGCTGGGAGGTGACGGGGAGTGGGGCGGGTGGGTGGCAACGTTCAGATAACAGATTTCGAAAGTTGTCATCTGAAGTCTGAAACCTGAAACCTGTCGGCTGCCGGCTGCCGGCTGCCGGCTGCCGGCTGCCCAGGATTGTCGGCGACTCAGGATTCTCGGCGGCTCAGCCCACCCGCTCCCAGAGCCGCAGCCCCGCCGTGAGCTCGCGCATGCAGCGTGCGCCGAGGTCCTGCGGGGAGCCCGGGCCGGTGAGGGCGGCGCCGGAGGAGGCCCACTGCTCCAGGGCCACCCGGATCGCCGTGCTCGCGGCGGCGGCCGCGAGCCTGATCTCCACCGGATCGGTGCCGTCCGGGCAGCGCTCGGCGAGGGCGGCGCGCAGGCGCTCCTCCGAGTCGGCGTGGACGCGCTGCCAGGTGGGGCCCAGCTTCGGGTCTCGCAGCAGGCCGCGGGCCCATCGCATCATCTCGACCCGCGCCTCGTCGGCCGGAGTCAGCGAGGCGACCGCCGCGTGCTCCAGCGCGTCCCGCAGCGGGAGGTCCGGCGGACTCGCCGCGAACAGTTCCACCCACTCCCGCCCACCCGCCGCGAGCAGCGGGGCGACGGCGTCCTCCTTGACGGAGAAGTACCGGTAGAAGGTGCGCAGCGAGATGCCCGCGGCGAGCGCGATCTCCTCCGCGGTGGTCGCCTCCGTGCCGCGCTCGGCGAAGAGCGCGGCGGCGGCACGGGCGATGTCCAGTCGCGTGGCCTCGCGGCGGCGCTGGGTCAGGGTCGGGCGTCCGGTCACGGGCCCAGCCTACGCGGACGGACGCCATGTCGGCACATTGCGACAACGTGGCATGAAAAGACTTTTTGGCACGACGTGCCACTCGGGCGTACTGTGTCTTTCGAGGTCGAGAGACCACGAACGAACGGAGTACCACCATGGAGCGCTTCAGCGGACGGAACGTCCTGATCACCGGCGGCGGCTCGGGCATCGGCCAGGCCACCGTGCACCGGATCCTCGCCGAGGGCGGAAAGGTCGTCGCCGTCGACGTCAACGAGGACGGCCTGAAGAAGACCCTGGACCGCGCCACCGCCGAGGGCACCGCGGACCGCCTGACCATCCAGGTCCTGGACATCTCGGACGAGGCGGCCGTCGTCGCGGGCGTCGCCGAGGCGATCGCCGGTCTGGGCGGCCTGGACGTACTGGTCAACGCGGCCGGCATCCTCCGCTCCTCGCACACCCACGAGACCACCCTGGAGTTCTGGAACAAGCTCCTCGCGGTGAACCTGACCGGCACCTTCCTGATGACCCGCGAGGCGCTCCCCGCGCTGCTCGCCGGCGGCACGGGTGTGGTGGTCAACTTCAGCTCCACGTCCGCGAGTTTCGCCCACCCCTACATGGCCGCGTACGCCGCGACCAAGGGCGGCATCCAGTCCTTCACCCACGCCATCGCCTCGGAGTACTCGAAGCAGGGCCTGCGCGCGGTGTGCGTCGCGCCGGGCAGCATCGACAGCGGCATGACCCACGATCCGGGCCTGCCCGCCGACGCCGACTTCAGCCTGCTGGCCAAGCTCTCCCCCGCTCTGGGCCAGGGTTTCGCGGGCCCGGAGACGGTGGCCGGCGTGATCGCCATGCTCGCGTCCGACGACGGCGCCTTCGTCACCGGCACCGAGCTCCGCATAGACGGCGGCACCCACATGTGACCCGCCGGTCCGGTCGACGGCGGGGCCTGTGCCATCCCCCGTACGGCACAGGCCCCGCCGTCGCGCGTCAACGGCACGGTGGGGTTCCGGGCACCGCCGCGGGCCAGGGCATCGGGGACCGCGGCGGTCATCGCAGGGGCTTCACCAGGAAGAGTTCGCGAGTGACGCCGTCGGCGAGCAACGCGCCGGGCTCCGCGAGCGGGACGAAGCCGTGGCGGCGGTAGAGCGCGAGCGCCGCCTCGTTGCCGGGGAGCACGGCGAGGCGCAGCGTGGTACCGCCGACTGCCCGGCCCCAGCGTTCGACCTCCTCGATGAGACGGTCGGCGACACCTCGACCGCGCACCTGCGGGGTGACCCAGAGCGACCGCAACTCCCTTACGCCGTCCGGCGATCCGGGCAGGCAGCCGACGAGGCCGACCGGGCTGCCGCCCAGGAAGGCGGCGACGTGGTGGGCGTCCGGACGAAGCAGCCGGGCCCGCCAGCGGTCCTCGCCGCCGTGGTTCCAGTCGGCGAGCCCTGTCTTGAAGGCGTCCGGCGCCTCGGACAGGGCGGCGAGGCGGAGATCCCGCCAGAGCGGCCAGTCGGCGGCCGTGAGGGTTCGGAGCGTCAGTGCGGCCGTGTCCGGCACCGTAACGGGCGCGACCGGCGGCCGTCAGTCCGTTTCCCCGCGCGGCGGGGTCGTCCGGTCCCGGAAGTGCCTCAGGGCGTGCGCCAGTCGGCGGCGAAGGCGGTGGCCGGGTTGGTGGTGAAGAGCAGCTCGGGCAGTTCGGGGCCGTGGCTGCGGGCGAGGCGCGGGGCGAGGTCGGTGAGCAGGCGGACCGGGCCGCCGCCCTCGCGGGCGGTTCGGGTGGTGGTGTCGGCGCCGAGGAGCAGCCGGGTGGCATGGCCTGCCTCGACCAGGTCGGCGATGACCTCGAAGGCCTGGTGGTCGGTGGGGTGCCCGGCTCGGGAGGGGCTGTCCAGGGCGACGTGGACGCCCTCGGCCGCGAGGGCCCGGTGGGACGCGGGGTCGGACAGCCGGGTGAGGTGCCCGAGGATGATCCGGTCGGGCCGGACGCCGTGCCGGCCGTGGAGCCGGCGCAGGACGGCGTGCGGATCGCCTGCGGCTTCGAGGTGGACGGCGATCGGCGCGCCGGTGGCGTGGTGCGCCTCCGCGGCCGCCGCCAGCACCCGGCGGGTGTGCCGGCTCTCGGGCCCGGCGTCGGCCGCGACCTTGATCAAACCGGCCCGGACGCCCTCGGGCGCGCCCGGCAGGCCGACGGTGAGTTCGGTGACGAAGCGTTCGGCGAGGTCGGCGTACGGGTTCGGGCGCTCCGTCGGGTCCGGGTGCCCGGTCGGGACGGGGTGCCCGGTCGGGGCGGTGGCGGGCTCGGGGAAGCGGCCCGGTGGGTAGTGGGCCGCCTGGTGCGCGCCGGTCGCGGCGACGATGTGGACACCGGTCGCCCGGGAGAGCCCGGCGAGGGAGTCCGCGCCCCGGCCCAGGCCGAACGGGGTCCACTGGACGAGGGTTCGGCCACCGGCGGCGGCATAGGCCCGCAGGACGTCCTCGGCGGCCCGCGGGTCGTCCAGCTCCTGGCCGGGGAGCAGCGGGCTGCGGATGAACAGGTGGTCGTGGGAGTCGGTGACGCCGAGGTCGGCGGGGTCGAGGTCGCCGAGGACGGTACGGACCGTGCGACTCATTCCCCGGCCTCGGCGGTGCCGGCGGTCTCGGCCGTGCCGGTGCTGTCGGCGGTGCCGGTGGTCTCGGCCGCGCCGGCGGTGCTGTTGGCGGTGCCGGTGCTGTTGACGGTGTCGGCGGGAGCGCCCGGCTCGGTGAAGGTGGCGGTGGCGACGCGCAGACCGGCCAGGGCCTTGGGGACGCCGACGTACGGGGCGAGGTGGACGATCACCTCGACGATCTCCGACTCCGTCATGCCGATCCGCCGGCTGTACCGGACGTGGTCGGCGAGCTGGGGCTCGACGCCGCCGAGGGCGGTGAGGGCCGCCAGGTTGGCGATCTGGCGGTCGCGCAGGGCGAGGCCGGGGCGCTGGTAGCTGCCGCCGAACAGACTGGTGACGATCCAGTCGGGGAAGCCGGGAGCGAGGGCGTCGAGCCCGCCGAGGGAGGCGGCGGCGTCCGGCCCGGCGAGGTCGGTGAGCAGGGCGTAGCCTGCCGCGCGGTCGAAGGGGGCCCGGGTGAGGTCGGTGCGATCGGGGGCGGGAACCGGCGGAGCGGAAGTCATCGGGGCGGTCGGGCCTCTCACCAGTGGCGGCCGGCCGGCAGCCGGTCGAGTTCGGGACGGGACAGGTGCAGCACCCGGTACCGAACTCCGGGCGCCTCCTCCGGGGCCGGGCCGTGCCAGAGGGCGAAGCGGACCAGTTCCCAGCGGCTCGGGTCCACGGCCACGGCGGCGGTGTGCAGGGCGGGGTGCGCGGGAAGTCCGGCCAGTGCCCGCTCGACGGCCTCGGCCGGGTCGGCGGATTCCGACAGCCGTACGGTCTCGCGGGTGGCGGTGGTCGGGGGCGCGGCCGGCTCCCCCGTCGCCGGCTCCGCGCCCGCCGCCTTGGTGCCTGCCACCCCCGTGCCGTGGGCCAGGCCCGCGCCGAGCCAGTGACGGACGGCGGGGCGGCCGAAGTCGGCGCTCAGGGCGCGGAAGCCCGGACCCCAGAGGAAGCCGTTCATGCCTTCCGCGGTGTGCCAGAGGTAGAACGGCGCGTACTGGTTGACGGACGACCCGTCCAGGCCGCGCTCGCGGACCAGGTAGGCCTTGAGGCCGAGGCCCGGGTACGCGTCGAGCAGGTGGCCCTTGTCGGCGACGCGCTTGCGGATGATGCCCATGTCGTAGTCGGCGGGGAGGGTGATCTCGTACTGCATGGCGTGCACGGTGAGGCTCCTCGGGTTCGACGGGGCGGGACGCGGGTCAGGACGTGCGACGCCGGTCAGGACGCGCGGCGCGGGTCAGGACGTGCGGCGCGAGTCAGGACGTGCGGTGTGCCGCGAGCAGGCCGAGGGCGCCACGGACCGCCTGGTCGAACGGCTCGGCGCTGTCGGCGGCGCGGGCCAGCACGTACCCGCCCTGGACGACCGCCACCACGGCGGCGGCGGTGTCGGCGGGGTCGAGGCCCGGGGCGAACTCGCCGTCCCCCTGACCCTCGGTGATCAGTTCGGCGATCCGGCCGCGCAGCCAGTCGAAGGTCTCCTCGACCGGCGCGCGCAGGTGCGGGTCGGCGACCACGTCCGGGTCCTGGGCCATCCGGCCGATCCGGCAGCCGCGCAGCACGTCCCGGTCGCGCCGGAGGTAGGCGGCGATCCGGTCGTGGGCGGTGCCGGGGGCGGCGAGGTCGGCCTCGGCCACGCCCCTCATCTGCTCGGCGCTGCGGCGCAGGGCGGTGGCGGCGAGGTCCGGCTTACCGGTGAAGTGGTGGTACATGCTGCCCTGGCCCACCCCGGAGCGCTGCTGGATGGCCTTGGGGCTGGTGCCGACGTAGCCGCGCTCCCAGAGGAGGGCCTGGGTGCTCTCGATGAGGCGGTCCTGGGTGCTCATGCGGATCACTGTACATACCAGTAGGTACAGTGAGCCAGTTCGGCTTCCGCGCCGGCCTCCGCGGCCTCCTCCCCGCCGACCGGAACGGCCGAGGACCGTGCGCCGCCCCCCGGCGGCCACGGCCCCTCGACCGTTCGTCATCCCCCGCACCGCCGAACGGCATTCCGGCGCACCCGGTGGCGCGCGTCACGTCACGGACGGTGGCGGGCGTCACGCCGCGTAGGGGTGCACGGCGCACTGCGCGGGCGGGCGGCGGCTTCGGGCGACCGCGCGACGCCCCGGGCGACCGCCGGCGGCCACGGGCCGCTACGGCAGCGCGCGACGGATCTCCGGGGCGACCTCGTCGGCGAACAGCTCCAGCTGCTCGCGCTGCGCCCCCTCCGTGAGCCCGTCCACCCCGATGCCGACCACCTCGTTGCCGAAGGCCTCGTGGTAGCGATGGATCTTCTCGATCACCTGCTGCGGGCTCCCGACCAACGCCGAGCCGTGCTCCAGCGCGTCCTCCAACGACGCGAACGGCGAGTTGTTGTGCCGGCCGGCGGCCGAGTCGAACAGGGCGTTCCAGTACGGGCGGAAGCCCTCGACGGCGTCCTGCGAGCGCTTGGCGACGTACAGTCCGCCGAAACCCGCGCCCACCTTGGCCAGCTTCGGGTCGTGCCCGTAGTGCTCCCAGCGCTCGCGGTAGTGCTCGACCAGCGCCCGGTACTTCTCCAGCGGATGGAAAGCGTTGGCGGAGAAGAGCGGGTCGCCGTGGCGGGCGGCGAGGTCGGTGGACCACGTACTGGTCGCGCTGCCGTGCCACACCGGGACCGGGTCCTGGAGCGGGCGTGGCGAGACGGTGGCGTCCCGGAGCGGCGGGCGGGTCGAGCCCTCCCAGGTGACCTTCTCCTCACGCCAAAGCCTGCGCAGCAGACCGTAGTTCTCGGCGAGCGCCTCCCACTGACGCTCCTCCGGGAGGCCGAACAGTCCGAAGTGGCGCGGGTCGTTTCCCTTGCCGACGATCAATTCAAGGCGACCTCCGGAGAGTTGGTCCAGCATCGCGTAGTCCTCGGCGACCCTGACCGGGTCGAGGATGCTGAGCACCGTCACGGTGGTGAACAGCCGGATGCTGGAGGTGCGGGCGGCGATGGCGCTCAACAGCACGGGCGGCGCCGGAGAGAGGAAGGGCTCGCCGTGCCGCTCCCCCACGCCGTAGCCGTCGTAACCGAGCCGCTCGGCGAGGACGGCCTGTTCGATGACGCTGTGGAGCTTCTGCTGCGGGGTGCGCCGAACGCCGGTGACCGGATCGGGCGCGTTGGCGACGAGGGACGAGACGGTGAACCGCACGACGGTCTCCTTGGGGGCTCTGACGGGGCTCGGACGGGGCTCGGACGGGGCTCGGGTCGGACGCTGGCGGAGCTGACGGGCCTGGCGGGGCCCCTGGCCGGGCTGGAGGGCTCGGGAAGAGTCCGGAGAGCCGTGCGCGGGGCGCAGGAAGCCGGGACGGTGATCCGGCGCTGCGGCCTCGCGGACGGCACCGGGGGAATCGCTGACGGTCGGCCGGCGTCCCGGTCGAACGGGCCGGTCCGGCGGTGAGCCGATCCGACGGTGGAGCGGGCGAGCGGCGGACCGGTCGGGCATCCGGCCGATCAGGCGGGCGGCAGGTGGCGCGGCGGCGTCAGCGTTCGGTGCTGCGGTGGCGGCGACAACAACAGCGGGCCACGTCGGCGGCCACGGTCCGGACTGCCATCTCGCCTCCCCCTTCGCCCCGCACGCACACGATCCTCCGCAGCATAGGCACCGGCCGGAAGCGGGGCAAGGGTGGATCCGCGGAGCCCGGCTGGCAGGATGTCCGGCATGACCTACCTCGCCGCGGGTGACCGCTACGACTCGATGACCTACCGGAAGGCCGGCCGCAGCGGAGTCCGACTGCCCGCCGTCTCGCTCGGGCTCTGGCACAACTTCGGCGACGCCCAGCCGCTGGAGGTGCAGCGGGCGGTGCTGCGCCGGGCCTTCGACCGCGGCGTCACCCACTTCGACCTGGCGAACAACTACGGCCCGCCCTACGGCAGCGCCGAGCGCAACTTCGGCTACCTGTTCGCCCAGGACTTCCGGCCGTACCGGGACGAGCTCTTCATCGCCACCAAGGCCGGCTGGGACATGTGGCCCGGCCCGTACGGCGACGGCAGCAGCCGCAAGTACCTGCTGGCCAGCCTCGACCAGTCGCTGGAGCGGACGGGGCTGGACTACGTCGATGTCTTCTACTCGCACCGGTACGACCCGGAGACCCCGATCGAGGAGACGATGGGGGCCCTGGACCACGCGGTTCGCTCGGGCAAGGCGCTGTACGCCTCGATCTCCAACTACCCGGCGGAGCAGCACCGGGAGGCGGTCGCCATCCTGCGCCAACTGGGGACGCCGGTGCTGATGAACCAGTCGGCGTACTCGATCCTCAACCGGTACGTGGAGGACGCCGGTGTGCTGGACGCGGTGGGCGACACCGACACCAGCCTGATCTCCTACTCGCCGCTGGCGCAGGGACTGTTGACCGACCGCTACCTGTCCGGTGAGGTGCCGGCGGGCTCGCGGATGTCGGCCGGGACGTCCCTCACCGAGGAGGCGCTGACCGATGCGAAGCTGGAGCAGCTGCGGGCGCTGAACAAGGTCGCCGAAGGACGCGGGCAGACGCTGGCGCAGCTGGCGCTGTGCTGGGTGCTGCGGGACCCGCGGGTGGTCTCGGTGATCATCGGCGCGAGCAGTGTGGCGCAGCTGGACCAGAACCTCGACGCGCTGGCCGGCGGGCCGCTGACGGCGGAGGAGCTGGCGGAGATCGACCGGTCGAGCCGCTGAGGGAGCGATGGCCGGCGGATGACGGTCGGCGGACGACGGTCGACGAACGGCGGTCGCCGGATGACGGCTGGTCATTGGCAGCCGGAGGGCGGAACCGGCAGGTGACAGATGACAGCTGACAGATTTCGAAATCTGTCAGCTGTCATCTGTCACCCGTTGCCCGTCACCCGTTGCTTGTCAGCCGCTCATCGGCCGGCCGGCTTGACGCCCAGGGCGGGCAGAACCGTTTCTGCAACCCGGTGGGCCTCCTCCAGCAGTGGATTGCCCGAGAGGATGAAGGTGTCGACGCCCAGCTCCTCGAACTCCTGCAAACGCTCGACCACCTGGGCGGTCGAGCCGACCACCGCCGTTCCCGGCCCGGGGCGGAACAGGCTCATCCCCGGCCAGAGGTTGGGGTAGGCCTCCAGTTCCCGGGCCCGCGCCGGCACCTTGCCGCCGTGCTGACGGAACTGCCGCTGCCAGCCGACCCCGTCCTCGCCCTTCGCCTCGCCCAGCTGCCGCGCGTAGGTGGCCTCGCTGGTGACGTCCAGCAGTCGGTCGGCGGCCACCCACGCCTCGTCCTCGGTGTCGCGGACGATCAGGTGCAGCCGCAGCCCGATCCGCAGGGCCCGGCCGTGGGCGGCGGCGCGCTCGCGGACCAGGTCCAGCTTCTCCTTGAGCAGGTGCGGCGGCTCGCCCCAGGTCAGGTAGACGTCCACATGCTGGGCCGCCATCTCGATGCCGGCCGCCGAGCTGCCGCCGAACCAGAGCGGGATGCCGCCGGGCTGCACCGGAGTGAGCTCGCGCAGGCTCGCGCCCGCGTTCGTCAGCTCGTAGAACTCGCCCTTGTGGTCGAAGACTTCGCCTGCGGTCAGCCGCTTGACGATCGACCAGTACTCGGCACTGAGCCGGTAGCGGTCGTCGTGCTCGACGTCCAGGCCGTACTCGCGCAGCTGCGCGGTCGATCCGTTCACCACGTTGAAGCGCAGCCGGCCGCCGTGCAGGTGGTCGAAGCTGAGCGCCATCTTGGCGAGCAGGGTGGGCGAGACCAGCCCCGGGTGGACGGCCAGCAGTGGTTTGAAGGCCGGGGTGGTGGCGGCCGCCAGCGCGCTGCCGAGCGTCCAGACGTCGTACAGGTCGGTCGCGAGCAGTGCGCCGGTGTAACCCAAGCGCTCGACGCTGCCCGCCAGTTGCTGGAGATAGCGGAGGTCGACCGGTCGGCGCCCGGCCGGTTCCCAGGGGTAGTGGCCTTCGCGCGGGATGAGGTACCAGAGGACTTCGGAGGCCACGGGTCAGACCGCCTTCGCGAGCGCGGCGGCCACCGGGGCCTCCAGGGCCGGGAGGTGGGCGTCGGCGACGGTCAGCGACCGGTCGATGAAACCCACACCGTGGAAGATGTCCGCCGCCTCCTGCTGCTCGGCGACGAACCCGGCCGTGGCGGGCTCCAGTTGCCAGGGCAGCGCGACCAGCGCGGACTGCCAGTCCTCCGCCGCGCCGCCCAGCTCCTCCGCGGCGATCGAGGCGGCCTCGGCCGGGTGGGCGGCCACCCAGGCGTCCGCGCGGCGCAGCGCGGTGGCGATCGCGGCGACCACCTCGGGGCGATCGGTCGCGAAGTCCCGGCGGGTGAAGAACACCGAGCGGTCGGTGATGACGTCACCCGTGCGGATCAGTTCGCGGAACTCCCCGCCGCGGCGGGCGGCGGCGAGTTCGGCACCCTGGGCGATCCAGCCGGCGATCTCACCGTCGCGCAACCGCTGCGCCTGGTCCTCACCGGCCCCGGGACGCGCCGGGGTGACGTCATCGCCGTAGGAAAGTCCCTGGGCGTGCAGGGCCTTGGCGAGCAGGTGGGTCTGCCAGGAGCCGACGGAGAGGACGACGGTCGCGCCCTTGAGGTCCGCGACCGTCCGCACCGGGCCGGAGCCCAGGACCAGCAGGGCGCCGTGGTCCGGGCGGGGCGCGGAGACCGCCGCGTAGACGAGGTCGTGACCGGCCGCCTGGGCGGTGATCGGCGGAGTCGAACCGGTGCCGCCGAAGTCGATGACGCCCTCGGCGAGCAGCGTGCCGGTGCGGGTTCCGTCGGCGTAGTGGTGGAAGGCGCCGGTCTCGCCGAGCGGGGCCAGCTCCTCGTCCAGGTACGGGAGTCGGGCGAGGTAGTAGAGCGAGGGGTTGCTGGCGTGGACGCCGAGGGTGACGGTCATCTGGTCAACTCCGGTGGTGGGAAATCGATTTGTCGGAAGTCGGGGAGGTCGGCCGGGAAGGCCTGGGGCGAGCCGGGTCAGTGGAGGGCGGGGAACGACGAGGGACGCCGGGAGAAGCCGGGAACGTCGGAGTGCTCGGGGTCAGTGGACGCCGAGATCGGAGAGCAGTCGGCGCCGCAGCTCGGCGAAGGCCGGATCGGCCGGATCGCGCGGGCGGTCGACGGTGACGACCTCGTCCCGGGCGACCAGGCCGTCACGCAGCACCACGACCCGGTCGGCGAGCCGTACGGCCTCGTCCACGTCATGGGTGACCAACAGCACCGCCGGACGGTGGCGGCGCACCAGGTCGCCGACCAGGTCCTGCATGCGCAGCCGGGTGAGCGCGTCCAGCGCGGCGAACGGCTCGTCGAGCAGGAGCAGTTGCGGCTCCCGGACGAGCGCCCTGGCGAGCGCGACTCGCTGCGCCTCGCCGCCCGAGAGGGTGGCCGGCCAGGCCTCGGCGTGCCGTTCCAGACCGACCTCGGCGAGCGCCTTCAGCCCGGTCTCCCGGGTCGCCGCGCCGCGCGGCAGGCCGACCGTGACGTTGGCCAGCACTCGCTTGGACGGCACCAGCCGGGGCTCCTGGAACACCACGGTGCGGACCGGCGGGACGAGCACGGTGCCCTCGTCGGCCTGGTCGAGGGCGCCGAGGATGCGCAGCAGCGTGGTCTTGCCGGTGCCGCTGGCGCCCAGCAGGGCGACGAACTCGCCGCGGGCGATGGACAGGTCGACGCCGTCGAGCACGGCCCGGGTGCCGAACACCCGGCGCAGACCGCGCAGGTGGACGGCCGGGAGCGCTTCCCCCGGAGCCGAGGGCGGCAGCGTGGCGGTGGCGGACGTTCCGGCGGTCATCGGGCCCCTCCCTGGACTGCCTGGCGCCACGGCATCAGCACGCGCTCCAGGACTCGGACGATGCCGTCGGCGGCGAGACCGAGCAGTCCGTAGATCAGGATGCAGACGGCGAGGACGTCGGTGCGCGAGTAGTTCTGCGCCTGGGCCATCAAGTAGCCGATTCCCTCGGTGGAGTTGATCTCCTCGGCGGCGATCAGGGCGATCACGCTGAGCGTCATCGACAGGCGCAGTCCGGACAGCAGTGAGGGCAGCGCGCCGGGCAGCACGACGGTGCGCACGATCGCCCAGCGGCCGAGGCCGAAGCTGCGCATCGCCTCGACCAGTTTCCGGTCGGTGCTGCGGACCCCGCCCGAGGCGGACACATACATCGGGAAGCTGGTGGCGACTCCGATCAGGGCGACCTTCGCGGTCTCGGTGATGCCGAACCAGACCATGAACAACGGGACCAGGGCCAGGAACGGCACGGTCCGCAGGACCTGGATGGCGGAGTCGAGCAACTCCTCACCGAGGCGGGTGAATCCGGTGACCACACCGAGCACCAGACCGGTGGCGGCGCCGAAGAACAGGCCGAGACCGGCTCGGGTGAGCGAGACGGACAGGGCGTCGGCCAGCTGGCCGTTGCCCCACAACTCCCCCACCGCCTGGGCGACCTGGGCGGGTGAGGCGAGCACGTCCTCGGTGAGCGCGCCGGTGGCGGAGGCCAGCGCCCAGCCGCCGAGGAGGGCGAGCGGGCCGATGGTGCGCAGGGTCACGGCGAGCGCGCGGGGGCGGGGCCGGTGCCGCCGGGTCCGCGGGGCGACCAGTCCGGCCTCCACCGCGGTCCGGGTTTCTTCGGGCGTGAACTTCACGGCGGTGGCAGTCACTTGGCACCGTTCCCGAGCTTGTCGATGTCGATCAGGTACGGCTTGACGTCCACCAGCTGCTTGGTGACCTTCTGGTCGGCGAAGAACTGGGCGACCGTCCCGAAGCGGGCGGTGTCGGCGTCGGAGATGGCGTCGGCCGGGGCGCCCTGCCGGCTGACGTTCACCGCGAGGTCCTTCTCCGCGGGGGTGACGGCGGTCGGGCCCGCGTCGGTGAAGACGTTGAGGTAGGCGGCCGGGTCGGCCTTCTCCTTCTGGCCGTTCTCCCGCAGGTAGGTGTAGAACGCCTTGACCACCTCGGGGTGCTTGTCGGCGAAGCCGTTGCGCACGGCCCAGACTGCGTAGTTGTCGGAGCCCACCTCCTGGCCGTTGACCAGGAAGTGCGCGCCGGCGTTGGCGATGGCGGGCGTGGAGAAGGTGTTCCAGGTCGCCCAGGCGTCCACCTGTCCGGAGTTGAAGACGCCGGAGGTCTGGTCGGCGCGCAGGTAGACCCGCTCCACCTTGTCGGCCGGGACGCCGTTCTTCGCCAGCGCCTTGAGCAGCAGGTACTCGCTGGTGCCGCCCTGGGAGACGGCGACCTTGCGGCCGACGAGGTCCTGGACGGACTTGATGGGTGAGTCGTTCTTCACCAGGATGCCCTCGCCGACACCGTCGGGCGCGGTCTGGGCGAACAGCTTGAAGCCGGGCTTCTGGGAGAGCGCGGCGACGGCCGAGGTGATCGAGCCCAGGGCGACGTCCAGCTGGTCGGCGGAGAGGGCCTGGGCAGCGGGGGCGAAGGGGCCGGCGCTGCCGGTCCAGGCGACCTTGGCGTGCACGGCGGCCAGGGCGCGGTCCAGCGAACCGTCCTTCTTGCCACGGGCGAGGAATCCGTTGTTGCCCGGGTCGGGCAGGCGGAGCACCACATCGGCCTTGCCGCCGGCCCCGCCGTCGGCGGAGGCCTTGGCCCCGTCGGCGGACGAGCCGCAGGCGGCCAGGGCGGTGGAGGCGAGCAGCGCGGTGGCGGCGACGGCGAGGCGGGGGGTCTTCACGGGAATCTCCAAGCGAGTGGCAGATGACAGCTGACAACCGACAGCTGACAACTTTCGAAATCTGTTATCTGAACGCTGTCAGTCGAAGTCTGTGATCCGAACGGCACCGCCGCCGGCACGGAAGTCACCACCGCCACCGGCACCGGCACCGGCACCCGCAGCGCCTCCGCCGGCCGCCCGGCGCGCTCGCAGCAGCTCACGCGCCGCGCGGAGCGGCTCCGGGTCGGCCCACGCCTGGACGTTCACCGGTGCGGCGAGGAAGCCCTGCTCCCCGAGGAAGCGTTCCTGCGCGCCCAGCAGCTCCAGCCGCTCCGCCGACAGGTCGAGGTGCAGAGTGCGGTGGCTGCCCGACGCATAGGCCCCGGCGACGCCCTCGGCTCCGGCCCCGGTCTCGGCCTGCAGGATCCTGGCCACCTCCACCGGGTGCTCCGCCGCCCAGTCGGCCGCCTCCAGCAGCACGGCGAGGAAGCGGGCGACCAGCTCGGGCCGCTCGTCCAGCAGCCGCTGGTGGACGGTGATCGGCCGGGGGGTGCCGTTGTTCACCCGGGCCCGACGGTCCGGCGCCGCGTCCAGCTCCACGGCCACCTCCGCCCCGATGCGGCGGGCCGCCTCGACGGCGAGCGCCCCCTTCACGTACACCGCGTCCACCGTGCCGTCCCGCAGCGCGGCCAGCTCGGCGGACCACTGACCGCCGCCGGGGATGCCGGGGACGTCCACCGGTTCGGAGTCCGCCAGGGTGAGGCCCGCGAGCCCGAGGGCGCCGCGGAACCCGGCCAGGGCCATGGCCCGCCAGAAGTCGATGCCGATGCCATGGCGTGGGATGGCCAGCCGCAGCCCACGCAGCTGGGCGGGCTCGGTGATGCCGCTGCCGGCCCGGACCAGGACCACCTGGCGTTCCTCGATCCAGGTGAGACCGACCAGCCTGGTCGCCTCACCCCGCGAACGGGCCCACAGCGCGGGGACGTTGCCGCCCTCCCGGAAGAGTCCGGTCAGCGCGTGGGTGTAGTGGTGGTCCGCGGCCACCTCGGGCGGGACCTCCTGGAGCGAGCGGACCGCGATGCCCTCGGGGGCGAACTCGCGGGCGAGCCAACCCTGATCAGCGGCGATACCGGTCGCGGTGGGCACCGGGCAGCGGGTGAACCAGAGGGTCTCGGGAAGCGCGGCGGCGCCTTGGGTGCGACTGGACAACGGAGTCGGTCCTCCACGGGAATCCGGCCACGGCCGGAGGAGCTCGGGGGCTCGCGGGCTTGGGAGTCGAAGAGTTCGGGAAGCTCGGGAAATCGGCGACCGATCGCCGAACGATGACCCATGAAGCTTGGTGCGCGAGGGAGTTGCGCATCAGGATGCGACCAGGGCAGGCGACGCGAGAGGTTTCGGTCAGCGACAACACGCACGGAGGGAGAGACACCGGTGGGACGTCACGGCGCTTCTCCTTCCATGGGATCGGGACAGGCGCCGCCTTGGCCGAGTGGCCGTCCGACGCGATGCGACGAGCGTTCCACGGCAGGTGAGCCGGAGGCAAGCGTTTGCCACATGGTGGGATCAGTTGTTCATCAACGCCACGCTATTGCAACGTCGTCGACACAAACCCGCAGCGCGGACTGCCCTACGCTGAGACCGCCTCCGGCCGTCCGGCCGGAGTTCCGAACCGAAACGCGAGGTGCCATGGCCGAGGCCGCCGCCGTCCAGAGTCCGCCGGCCGGTGCGCAGGCCGTCCAGCGCGCGCTCGGCCTGCTGCACTGTTTCCACGACAACGGCCCCGACCTGAGCGCCTCCGACCTGGCCCGCCGAATGGGACTGTCCGTCTCCACCGCGCACCGGCTGGCCCGCACGCTGGTCAGCGCCGGGTTCCTGGAGCAGGACGAACAGACCGCCCGCTACCGGCTCGGTCCGGCCGTCGCCGAACTCGGCCAACTCAGCTTCCACCAGCGCGGCCTGCACCTCGCCGCACCCGAGCTGGAGCTGCTGTCCCGGCGCACCAAGGCGACGGCCGACCTGGCGATCCGCAGCGGAACGCACGCGGTGATCCTGGTCGGCGGCTCGGTCCGCCCGGACACCGGATTGGGCCTGCGCCGCCCGCTGCACTCCACGGCGCTCGGCAAGGTCCTGCTGGCCTGGCCCCGCCCGGGCGAGGGGGCACTGTCGGCGCTCGGCCCGCTCCCCTCCTTCACCGACCGGACCATCACCGAACCGGCTTTACTGGAGGATGAGTTGGCGAGGGTCCGGGAGGCCGGGTTCGCCCTCAACGACGGCGAGTCGGCCACCGGGGTGCGGACGGTGTCCGTGCCCGTGCTGGACGGCGCGGGGCAGGCGCGGTTCGCCCTGGCGGTCCGCTCGACCCCGGCGGACCTCACCGACGCGCGGCTGGACTGGTTCCTCGGCCACACCCGCACCTGCGCGGAAGCCCTCACCGTCCTCCTCCTGCCACCGGATCAACGGCCCTGAGAGCCCGAGGCGCCCCGACATCCCCGACATCCCCGACACCCCTGGCGTCCCCAACCGCCCCAGGCTCCCCCGGCGTCCCCAACCACCCCGGCGCCCCCGTCGACCGCCCGGCGCGACACGACGAAGCAGCGAGCCGCCGCCCGGATGCGGGACGGACGGTCCGCTGCTTCGACCGACAGGTGGCGTCAGGCTCGTCAGACCGTCGCCGGAGTGTACTTGTAGCCCACTCGGCGGACCGTCACGATGGTGTCCCGGTACGCCGTTCCGAGCTTGCGGCGCAGCCGGGCGACGTGCACGTCGACCGTCCGCCCGTCGCCGACGTGGCCGTAGCCCCAGACCGCCGAGACCAGGTGGTCCCGGGTGTGCACCCGCTGCGGGTGCTCGGTCAGGTGGGCGAGCAGTTCGAACTCGAGGTAGGTGAGGTCGAGCAGCCGACCGTCGACATAGGCGTTGCGCCGCTCGGTGTCGACGGAGATGCCGCGTCCGGCCGGGCGGGCCGGACGGATGCCCGCCACGGTCTGGGCGCCGGGCCCGCCCGTCGACGGCTGTGCCCCGGAGACCGGCGGAGTCCCGACGACGGTGCCGGCCGGAGCGACCGGCACCCCCGGCAGGCCGGCGGGCCCTGAGACGGGGCTGTCGGTCGGCACCAGCACCAGGTACCCGACCATCGGACTGCCGTTCAGGCCGCCGAACTGCGTGCCGTACTGGGCGAGCAGGCCCTGCGGCAGCACGCCCTGCGGCAGGGCGGCGACGACGGCCGCCCCCTCCGGCAGCGCGGCGAGCAACGCCTGGGGCACCTGCGGGACGGCCGCGCCCGGCTGCGGGACTGCGGGCGTCGGACGGGCCGGACCGGCGTGCGCCGGGCCGACGTGAGGCGGGCCGGCATGGGGCGGACGGACGTGCGGCGCACGCGCCGCCGCTCCGTGCCACCGGTCGGACACCGGGGTCGGAGGAACGGACGGCCCCGCGGCCCCGGACGCGCCGGGACCGACCGGCACGGCGACGGGGACGGAGGAGACCGGCGGGACGGAACGGACCGCGCGCAGGTGCGGGGTCGCGGTGGGCAGGGGCAGGGTGGCCGTGGAAGAAGAAGACATGGTGTGCCGCTCATTTCGCGCGTGACGGACGGGGTGGAGTCGTCTGCGCGTCGACCGGGCGTACTGCCGGGGCTGGACCGGATCGAACCGGGTCAGCGGGCGGAGAGCCGGGACGCGCTGGGCGAGCCGGGACACGTCTGATCGAACAGGTGCGGCTGCCGGGACGTCCAGAACGGTTCGAGGTCGGGGCGACCCCGTCGGCTGTCCACGGCGCGGCTCCCGCACCGGTTCCACCGTCCGGTCCGTCCGTCCGCGCGCATCGCGGGGGCCGTCCCGGTCGTTCGAGTACGGCCGACGATGCCGGGGGCGGTGCTGGGGCAGACGATGTTCACTGGTTGGTCTCTCCGCTGGGCGGGTCCGGTTGGTCGGCCGCGGGCACGCCGGACGGGCGGTCCGCTACGGCCTGGTCGACGGAATTCGGCGGTGCGTCGGACGCCGGGCCGGATGGGCCGGGAGCGCCGGGGGACGTACCGGGAAGGACAGGCCGGTCAGCGACAACACGCGCTACAGATCAGCGCGTGGTCGATGTAGCGGCGGACGGTGAGCGCCGGAGCGGCGGCACCGGGTATGGCGGCACCGGACGCGGTGCCACCGAACATGGAGTCGCCGGCCGCCGAAGCGTCGGCCGTCCGGGCGCCGGCCGTCGGGAAGCCGGGAACGGCAGTGAGGATGCGTCGTCGTCCGACGGTCATTCCGCTGCCCTCCCCCTTCGTTCCCTGATGCGGCGGCGTACCGCTGCCGGTACCCGCCGATGATGCCTCGCCGGTTCTTCGAAGGCCGTCCGCCGTTCGGCAACGCCCGTGTGAACGGGGCATTTCCGGCGCTCCCGACGGCATGGCCGGGCGGCCCTCGTCCACAGAGCCTTCCACGCCGAGGCCGGTCTAGGCAACCTTCCGCGCAGCGACTGTCCGGGATGTGGACCTCTGGATGAGACGCGTGGAGGAATAGGCAGCTCGGCGCACCGGCCGAGCCGCCCGGACGGGTCGAGGCCGAGTCGAGGCCGGGTCCGGGGTCAGGCCGGGGTGGGGCCGGGGTGGGGCGGCCGCCGAGACGCGTGGCGTCCCCGACGGGGCAGCCTCACGGAGGCGACCCGCCGGGGCGGCCGGGCCACCGTCAGGCGCCGACCGGCGCGCGGTGCCGACGGGCGGCGGCGTGCTCGACCAACGCCACCAGCAGGTCCTTGCCGTCCTGGCGCGACCGCGCGTCACACAGCAGCACCGGGATCTCCGGGCCGAGGTCGAGCGCCTCGCGGACCTCGTCCGGCGCGAACCGCTCGGTGCCGTCGAAGCAGTTCACCGCGACCACGAACGGGATGCCGCGCTGCTCGAAGAAGTCGACCGACGGGAAGCAGTCCGCCAGCCGCCGGGTGTCCGCGAGCACCAGGGCGCCGAGCGCGCCCCGCGCCAACTCGTCCCAGACGAACCAGAACCGGTCCTGCCCCGGGGTCCCGAACAAATAGAGGGCAAGGCCCGGGCGCAGGTCGATCCGGCCGAAGTCCATCGCGACGGTGGTGGTGCGCTTGGCCTCCACCCCCGAGGTGTCGTCCACCGGGCGGCCCAGCTCGCTGAGTTCCTCCTCGGTGCGCAGCGGCCGGATCTCGCTGACCGAGCCCACCAGGGTGGTCTTGCCCGCGCCGAAGCCGCCCGCGACCAGGATCTTCACCGCGACGGCCGGACCGCCGCGCCAGCGCGGGTCGTTGGCGTTCGCGTCATGGACCGCGTCACGGGCCCCGTCACGGGCCCTGTCATGGGCCCCGCCCTGGGCCGCTTGAGCCTCGAGGCGGGGGCGGGGGTGAGGGTCAGAGCGCACGGAGTCCATTGATCACGTCTCGCAGCAGGCGCTCGTCCGGCAGCTCGGCGAGCGGAACGGGTCGGGTGACGCTGATCAGGTCGGCGTCGTAGAGGTCACCGAGCAGCACCCGCACCACGCTGACCGGCAGGTCGGTGTAGGAGCCGAGCTCGGCGACGGAGAGCGGCTCGCGGCGGCACAGGGCGAGCAGCGTCTGGTGCTCCGGGTCGAGGACGTGCGCGGGCACGGCCCCCGCGACCGGCCCGGGGTCGACGGCGGTGATCAGCGAGATCAGGTCGAACAGCCCTTCCTCGACCGGCCGGGTGCGGCCGCGGGTCATCGAGTAGAGCCGCACCACCGGCCCGGCCTCGTCGTCGAACCAGCGGTCGTCGACCGGGGTGCGCGGCCGGAACAGGTCGATGTCGGGCGTGTCCGGGGTCGTCTGTCCGTCCTCGGCCGACGCCGCCGGGCCCGGTGGAGCGTCGGCGCCGGACGGCCCACCGGCCCCGGACGGCCCCACCGTGCCCACCGGCACCTGGGGGCCGTCCGACGCCTTCGGGCCGTCCGGCACGTCCGCGTTCGGATCCGCCATCGGACAGCTCACCTCACCGGCGGGGCGGTTTCGGTGCGCGGTTCGGCGGCCATGTGCTCGCCGACCCGCTTGACCAGCAGCGCCATCTCGTAGGCGATCTGGCCGATGTCCGCCTCGGCCTCGCTGAGCACGGCCAGGCAGCTGCCGTCGCCCGCGGCCGTGATGAACAGGAAGGCCTCGTCCAGCTCCACCATGGTCTGCCGGACGCCGCCGACCTTGAAGTGCCCTCCGGCGCCCTTCGCCAGGCTGTGGAAGCCGGCGGCGACGGCTGCCAGGTGTTCGGCGTCCTCGCGGTCGAGGTCGCGGGAGGCACCGGTGGCCAGGCCGTCGTTGGAGAGGATCACCGCGTGCCGCAGGGCCGCGACGCGCCCCACCAGGTCGTCCAGGAGCCAGTTGAGGTCTCCGGACGACTGCATCGACGTGGTCATGAATCAGTTCCTTCCGCTGGAGCGGGTGGTGCGGGTCGTGCGGGTGGAGCGGGTCGTGCGGGTCGTGCGGGCGGTTCGGGCACAACAGGTGGTTCCGGTACGCCCGGTGGCACGGGCGCACCCGGCACACCGGACACCCGAGGGCCGGTGCCCGACCCCGTCGGTACGGGCGGTACCGGCGGCAGCCGACGGACGAGCGGTGCCCTGCCGGTGTCCCGGGGCGCGGGCAGCGCCGCCGGGGCCGGCCCCGGGCTGATCGCCTTGCGCGACCGGTCCGGCGGCTGCCAGGCCGGGACGGCGGCGGGCCGCCCGTTCCCCTGTCCGGAACGATCGTCCGGCGTCCCGGGACGATCCGTCAACGGAGCGCCGCGCCCCCGGGTGAAGCCGCGCTGGAACGAGGCGAAGGTGGCTCTGGCCTCCTCGGGCGAACGCTCCCGGACCTCCCGGACCTCCCGGGTCTCCCGGGTCTCCCCGGTTCCGGTGCCGCCCGCGGCCGTCCGGCCCCCGGCCCCGCCGTCGGCTCCGTCCCCGGCACGCAACCGTTCCTTCAGCTGATCCGTGAGCTGCTCCCTGAGCTGGGGCGCCAGGTTCGCCTGCCGGACCCGCCGGGGCAGGCCACCCGCCGTCCGGGGCACCGCGTCCACGGGCGCCGCCTCGACCGGGACGGCCGGCGCGAACGGGGCAGCGCCCGCCCGGACAGCGTCGGCCGCCGGTCCGGCCGCTGCCGCGGCGACCGCAGCCTCGGCCGCCGCCACCACGACGTCATCCCGCCGGTGCCGCCCCGTCCCCGGCGCGTCCTCGGTGTCCGCCGACGGCGCGGCGACCAGGACCGGCCCGCCCGTGGCCCGCGAGGCCCGGCGCGGCAGCCCGCCCGCCGTGCGGCCCGGCTCCGTCACGGAGGGCCGCGGCCCGCCCGTCGTCCCCCGGTGCCGGCCTCCGTCGCCCGCCCCCGCCCCTGCCCTAGCAGCGGCACCGGCACCGGCACGGCCGCCGGAACCGGCACCCCCCGACCCGGGCACCGCGACCAGGTCCCGCTGCCCGCGCCGCCCGCCCGACGCCACCGGCCGCGGCGCGGCCGCGCCCGGCTCCGGCAGCCCGTCGGGTGCCTCGGCGAGCAGTTCGCGCGGGATCAGCACCACCGCCGTCGTCCCGCCGTACGGGGACGGCCGCAGGTGCACCCGGATGCCGTGCCGCCGGGCCAACCGGCTGACCACGAACAGGCCCAGCCGGTCGGTGTCGGCGAGGTCGAACTCCTGCTCCACGGCGAGGCGTTCGTTGATCTCGGCGAGCAGCTGCTCGCTCAGCCCGAGGCCGCGGTCGTCGATCTCCAGCGCGAAGCCGTGCGCCACCACCTCGCCCTGGACGGTGACCTGGGTGGTCGGCGGGGAGAACACCGCCGCGTTCTCGACGAGTTCGGCGACCAGGTGGGTGACGTCCGCGACGGCGCTGCCGAGCAGGCCGGTGCCGGGGAAGGGACGGACGATCACCCGGGCGTAGTCCTCGACCTCGCCGACCGCCGCCCGGACCACGTCCACCATCCGGACCGGCTTGCGCCAGGCGCGCCCGGGCGAGCCGCCGGCCAGGATGATCAGACCCTCGGCATGGCGGCGCATGCGGGTGGTGAGGTGGTCGACCTTGAAGAGGTCCTCCAGCTCCGCCGGGTCCTCGGTGCGGCGCTCCATGGTGTCGAGCAGGGTGAGCTGGCGGTGCAGCAGCACCTGGCTGCGCCGGGCCAGGTTGACGAACACCGCCGAGACCCCGCGCCGCAGTTCGGCCTGTTCGACGGCGGCCTCGACGGCGGCCCGCTGCACCGCGTTGAAGGCCTGGCCGACCTGGCCGATCTCGGCGTCGCCGAAGTGCAGTTCGGGCGCCTCGGCGGCCACGTCCACCGGCTCGCCGCGGCGCAGCCGCAGCATGACGGACGGCAGCCGGGTGCCGGCCAGTTCGTCGGCCGCGTTGCGCAGGCCGATCAGTTCGCGGGCCAGGCCCCGGCCGATCCGGAACGAGATCATGATCGACAGCACGACCGCGACCAGGCCGACCGCACCGGCGATGCCGCCGCGCCAGAGCATCCCCATCGCGGTGGAGCGCGCGCGCTCGTCCAGCCCGGCGGAGATCCGGGCGTTGATCGAGGCCAGGTCCCCCAGTGCCCGGTCGGCGGTCTCCCGCCAGGAGTCGCTGGTGAGCGCCTGGACCACCCGGTCGGGGCCGCCGGCACCGACGAAGTCCGCCTCGGCCCGGGCGAGCGCGCCCCAGGCCTCGCCGCCGCGCAGCGCGAGGTAGTCGGACTGGTCGGCGGGTTCGAGCTCCGCGACGTAGACGGTGAACAGGGCCTGCTGGTTGTGCAGGGCGTCCAGCGCGGCCTGGTACTGCTCGGCGGTGGGCTTGGCCACGCCGGTGCGCAGGCCCTCCATCGCCGCGTCCTCCTGCGCCAGGTACTCGCGGGCGCGCACCAGCTCGATCAGGATGGTCCCCTGGCGCGGTAGTTGGCCGCTCTGCCGGGCGACGTAGGCGGAACGGAAGCCGAACACCGGCTTGACCAGGTCGCTGTACTGGCCGAGCGCGAACTCCCAGTTCAGCGCCGAGCGGCCGACCTGGGCGCGCAGCGGTCCGAGCTGGTCGGCGGCGGCGATGATCTGCACGAAGCGGCCGCGCTGGGGGGCCGAGAGCTTGCCTCCGGAGCCGTCCTTCTTCTGCCGCAGCACCTCCAGGCTGCGGTCGGTGGCGGCCTTGGCCCGCTCGTAGTCCTCCCTGGCAGCCGGCGTACGCGGGTCGGCCAGCCGCCGGACGGCGGCACGACGCTCGTTCTGGAGGTCGCCGGTGTACTGGTCGACCGGGCCCGCGAACTCCTTGTACGTACGGGTGATCCCGAGCTGGTTCCAGACGTCTCCGGTGGTGGCGATCGTCGCGTACGCCCACAGGGCGGTGAGCGCGACGATGGGCACCAGGAGCAGCGCGATGATCTTCGCGCGGATCGAGCTGCTGCGCAGACGCATGGAGTCCTCGTGCGGGAAGGTGCCGGGCGCGGACGGGGAGCGGCGGGGCCGGTGGGCGGACGGGGTCGGGGCGAGGTCGGAGCGGGTCGGGGCGGTGCCGTGGCGGGCCGGTTCGGGGCTGGCGGGTCGGGGGTGGGGCGGAGCGGCTCGGGGGCGGATCGAAGGGTCCTGGGAATGGTCTGGGAAAAGGTCTGGGGAGGGCTCCCGGCCGTAGGTCTGCGAGACTCTACTACGCCCTGACCACTCGTTCGAGGGGCGAACCAGTCCACTTGCCGGTCTCGCCCCGCACGCGCCGGAAACCGGTCGCCCCGCCTCCGCCATGCGCCCGCCATGCGCCCGGCATCGCCCGGATGAACGGCATGTCCGCCTGGCCCGGACACCCCGCGCCCTCCCCGGTTCCTCCGCGGTTCGTCCCCGCCGCCTCCCCGTGACCGCCCGCACCTCCCCGGCCACGACACCACCGGTGGCGACCCGTGCCGATCTCGTCGTGTCACCGACACAACCCTGGGCAGTGACGGAGTGATCCGATAGTTTCGGCCCACTTCGAACCACCGTCACCGAACCGGGGAGGACCGTGCGCGAGTTCACCACCCCCGCCCCGGCCGCGCCCGAGGCCGCCGGAGGACTCGCCGACTCCCTGTACGACACCGCCGAGCGCGCCCCCGACCTGGTCCAGCTGTCCTGGCGGACCGAGGACGGGCAGTGGCGGGACGTCACCGCCCGGCAGTTCCGGGACCAGGTGCTCGCCCTCGCCAAGGGCCTGCTCACCCACGGCGTGCGCTACGGGGACCGGGTCGCCCTGATGTCCCGCACCCGCTACGAGTGGACGCTGTTCGACTACGCACTCTGGTCGATCGGCGCGATCACCGTCCCGGTCTACCCCACGGCCGCTCCCGAACAGGTGCGCTGGATCCTCGCCGAGACCCAGGCGGTGGCCTGCCTGGTCGAGGACGAGGACGCCGCGATGACGGTCGGCGCGGTCTGCGACGCGCTGCCCGACCTCACCGGCATCTGGCAGCTGGACCGGGACTGCGTCACCACGATCACCGAGGACGGCCGCGGCGTGCCGGACTCCCTGGTGCACCGCGGGCGCCTGGGCGTCGCCGCCGGGAACATCGCCACGGTCGTCTACACCTCGGGCACCACCGGCCGCCCCAAGGGCTGCCTGATCACCCACGCCAACCTGGCCGCCGAGGCCGACGCCCTGCTCGCCGGCTGGGGCGAGGTCCTGCGCGACACCGGCGGCGGCCGGCCCGCCACCCTGCTGTTCCTGCCGCTCGCGCACGTCTACGGACGGGCGGTGCAGGTCGCGGCGATCCGCGGCGGCCTCCGGATCGGACACATCCCCGAGGTCTCCACCGGTGCGCTGCTGCCCGCCCTGGAGACCTTCCGCCCGACGGTCCTGCACGCCGTGCCGTACGTCTTCGAGAAGATCTTCCAGCAGGCCCGGCAGGCCGCCGAGGACGCCGGGCGCGGCGAACTCTTCGAGCAGGCCCGGCAGGTGGCCGTGGACTGGGCCGCCGCCCGGGAGCAGAGGGCCTTCGGCCGCGGCCCCGGCCCGAGTGCGACCCTGCGGCTGCGCCACCTCGCCTACGAGCGGACCGTCTACCCGAAGCTGCGGGCGGTGTTCGGCGGCCGGGTGCGCAGCGTGATGTGCGGCGGCTCCACGCTGCGGCGCGAGCTGGGCCTGTTCTTCACCGGCGCCGGCCTCCAGCTGTACGAGGGTTACGGGTTGACCGAGACCACCGCCGCGATCACCGCCAACCCGGCCGGGCGGCAGAAGCTCGGCACGGTCGGCCGACCGGTGCCGGGCGCCTCGGTCGCGATCGCCGACGACGGCGAGGTGTGGGTGCGCGGCGGCTCGGTCTTCGGCGGCTACCTCAACCATCCGCGCTGCACCGCCGAGTCGCTGGTCGACGGCTGGTTCGCGACCGGCGACCTGGGCCGGCTGGACGAGGACGGCTACCTCAGCATCACCGGCCGCAAGAAGGACCTGATCGTCACCAGCAGCGGCAAGAACCTCGCCCCGGCGGCCCTGGAGGAACGGGTCGAGGCGCACCCGCTGGTCTCCCAGTGCCTGGTGGTGGGCGACGACCGGCCGTACGTGGCCGCACTGGTCACGCTCGACCCGGCGGCACTGTCGCACTGGCTGAAGACCCGCGGCCGGGCGCAGGCCGACCCGTGGACGGTGCTCGCGGACGAGGAGCTGCACACGGAGATCCAGCGTGCGGTGGCGGCCGCCAACACGGCGGTGTCGCGGGCCGAGTCGATCCGCGCGTTCCGGCTGCTGCCACGGGAGTTCAGCCAGGATCAGGGGATGCTGACCCCCTCGCTCAAGCTGCGCCGGGCGGCGATCACGGAGCACTACGCGGCGGACATCGAGGAACTGTACCTGTCCTGAACATGGACCTCCCGCCGAATCTCTGACGCACCGTCTCGTCCCTTGTGCCCCAGGCGCGATGGAGCCGGGTTCATCCGCCGTTCCCTTGACGACCCCATTGGTCTAGTCCATCGTTGCGATTCCCGCTCACGCCCTCCCCACGGGCGTGCCCCCACCTGCTGGAGTCCTCACGTGTCGATGTCCACGCGCCTGTCCGCGCTGGCCGCCTCGGTCGCGCTGCTCACCGGTCTCACCGTGCCGGCGGCCTCCGCCGACGCTCCCCCGACCGTCAACCTCGCCACCAACCCCGGCTTCGAACTGCCCTCCCCCGACCTCGCCGACTGGGGCGGCATCCCCGGCTGGAGCTGCACCGGCGGCCCGGCCGAAGCGGCCGTCACCACCACCGCCGCGCACAGCGGCACCTCCGCGCTCACCGTCACCCCGGCGACCGACGACTCCACCGGCGAGTGCGCGCAGACCGTCGCGGTCCAGCCCGGCACCACCTACACGGCCTCCGCGTGGGTGCGCGGCAACTTCGTCCACCTGGGCGCCACCGGCACCGGCAAGGACGTCGCGCCTGCCTGGACGGAGTCCACCGGCGGCGACTGGCAGCGGCTGACCACCCGGTTCACCACCGGCCCGAGAACTCGCAGCATCCGGCTGTACGTCCACGGCTGGTACCAGCAGGGCCCGTTCTCGGTGGACGACGTCCGGGTGGACGGCCCCGCACCCGCCCCGGCGGTGCAGGCCGGCTCCGTCCCCACCACTGACAAGGTCGTCTTCTTCACCGTGGACGACGGCTGGCAGCGCACCCCGGAGGCGGAGAAGTTCATCGCCGACCACCGGTTGCCGGTCACCGCCTTCCCGCTGCCGATGCCGGCCGCCACCGACCCCACCTTCTTCAAGCGGGTCACCGCCGTGGCCGGCTCCTCGGTGCAGGACCACAGCGTCTCCCACACCGACCTCAGCACGCTCCCGCTGGACCGGCAGCAGGTCGAGATCTGCGACGCCCGTGACTCGCTGACCCGCCTCTTCGGCACCGCGCCGACGGTCTTCCGCCCGCCGTTCTTCTCCTGGAACGCCGACACCCTGCAGGCCGCCGCCAACTGCGGCATCCGCACCGTGCTCACCGCCGACGCGGACTTCAGCTGGGGCGCCTCCAACATCTGGCACCCGGGCCTGCTGCAGCCGGGCGACGTCGTGCTGATGCACTGGACCGACACCCTCGCCACCGACCTCCAGCGCGCCCTGGCCGCCGCCGACGCCGCCGGGCTCAAGCCGGCCGGTCTGGCCGACTACCTGCGCTGAGTGACTGTCCGCGTCGGCCGGCTGTCCGTGCCGACCGGCCCCGGGAGGGACCCGCCCCGGGACCGACCGCCCGACGCGCCGCCGCCTCCGCAGGGAGCGGCGGCGCGTCGCCGTTCGGCACCGAGGTGAGTCGCCGCTCGGTGCGGCGACCGGACGGCGATCTCGCTCGTTGACAGCGCGGCCGCGGCCTCGCTGTAATAGGGCCGTGCAGCGCGGCGTCGGCCACAGAGCAGTGGGCCGGCCGACAGCCGAGCGAGCACCTTGCCGAAGGGACGACGCGCGATGAGCACTCTCTCCGCCGCCCTGATCTGACGCCCGGCGGCCACCGTGGTGCCCACGTACGCGAGGTACACGAGGTGCGCGAGGTGCGCCCCCGCGACGCCCGTCCGCTGACCGGCGTTCCGCGCCCGGCGCTCCATGACCTGCCTCCTGCGACCCCGCGTCCCGTGACCGGCGTCGCCGGATGCGAGACCGGTCACGACACCGACAACGGCACCGACACCGCGTGTGGCCGCGTTCCCCCTTCCCCTGTGGAGACTTCACCGCACACACATGACCATGTCCTTCAACCTGCACGTCATCGAGGAGTTCCGCGCCAACGGCGGGCGGGTCGGCGGCCCGTTCGAGGGCGGCGACCTGCTGTTGCTGACCACCACCGGGGCACGCTCCGGGCGGCCGCACACCGTGCCGCTCGGATACGTCCGGGCTCAGGGGCTGCTCCTGGTCGTCGCCTCGGCCGCCGGAGCGCCCGAACACCCCCAGTGGTACCGCAACCTCCTCGTCCACCCGGTGACCCGGGTCGAGCTCGGCACCGAGTCCTTCGACACCATCGCCGTACCCGCCGAAGGCGCCCGCCGGGAACGGCTGTTCGCCGCCGTCGTCCGGCAGGCTCCGGGCTACGGCGACTACCAGGAGCGAACCGACCGGGAGTTGCCGGTCGTCATCCTGGAACGATCCGAACGGCCCGCGCGGCCCGAACGGCCCGCGCGGCCCGGACGGCCCGAGCCATCCGGGCTGTCCTCCGGCGGCCGGGAGCCCGTGGTGCGCAGCCTCGCCGACAGGCTGCTGGAGGCGCACACGTGGTTGCGCGCGCAACTGCGCCACGTGAGAACGCAGGCGCACGCCCACGTCCCCGGCCGACCGGTCGCACTCGGGTTCCAACTACGGCAACACTGCCTGGCGTTCTGCGACGGGCTGACACACCACCACACCGGCGAGGACGCCGCGATCTTCCCCGCTCTGGCGCGCAGCCACCCGGAGCTGGCGGACGTCCTGGACCGGCTCGGTGAACAGCATCGGGCGATCGGGCGGATCAAGGCGGACCTGGTCGCGCTGATGGCCGGGATCGCGGACGCCGAACCGGCGCGGCTCCGGGCGGAACTGGACCGGATGGCCTCCGAACTGGAGGCCCACCTCGACTTCGAGGAGGCGGAACTGCTGCCGGTGCTCGCCGGCATCCCCTTCCCGCCGACCGGGCCCGTCCCGCCGACAGGGCGGATTCCTGCCGGGAGTTGAAACGGCGTTGCCGCCGCCCTCTCCCGAGGTGCGGGAGAGGGCGGCGGCGCGGGCACATCCCGGGCCGGGGCGCCCGTTGCGGCGGCCCTTACTTCGAGGAGAAGACCGGGAGGTAGCCGCCGGACTGACCGGCCGCCTTCGGGTGGTAGCTCTCGCCGACCGGGATGGTGGTGCTGTTCAGCCAGGTGGTCAGCGAGCCGCAGATCTCGTGCTCGGCGAAGATGCTGCGGACGTCACCGAAGGCGAAGCCCGCGTTGGCGGCACGCTTCGCGAGGACGCCGTCCAGCGTGTCGGCGGCACCGTTGATGGCGGAGCGCTTGGTGTCGCTGATGCCGAAGATGCAGCTGCCGCCGATCTTGTAGATGTGCGGGTAGCCCATCACCACGACGTGGGCGTTCGGGGACTTGGACTTGATCGCCGAGTACACCTTGTCCAGCTGGCCGGGCAGCGTGTTGTTGGCGTAGTTCTTGGCCGTGTTGACGGCGTTGATGCAGTCGGTGTCCGAGCCGAGGACACAGGTCTGCATGGTGTCGGCGAAGCCCGCGTCGTTGCCGCCGACCGAGATGCTGACCAGCGTGGTGCCGGCGTCCAGGGCGGAGATCTGGCTGTTCAGGATGTCGCCGGTCTTGGCGCCCGAACAGGCGACGAACTTGAAGGAGGACGGCGAGTGCGCGTTCTTCCAGAGGTACGCGTACGCGTTGGTGCTGCGCTTGCAGTCGCCGCTGTCGCTCAGGTAGCTGCCGGCGCCGACGCCGGAGGAGTACGAGTCACCGAGGGCCACGTAGTTGACGCCGGCGGCGTTCGCGGAGGAGGCGGCGAAGAGCGTCGTCATGCTGAGGCCTGCGGCGACGACGGCAATGGACAGGGCACGGGCAGGGCGGAACATCGCATCTCCAGTGGGGTGGCGTGGCGAGGGTCACAGAAGTGATACCAGCCAGTAGCCAAACCCGGAAGCGGTCATGCCAAGGATATTGACGGGACGTCCGATAGCTCGGAGATGAACTGCCACCGACATTCCGTGATTTCGCGCAGGTCAGCAGGGGTGCACCATGACGCGCGTAGTGCACCGCACGCAGAGCGGAAACTTGCGGAAATTCTGTGCAAGGTCAGCGGACGGTCGCCGCCTGGCCATCGCCGGGTCAGATTCGAACCGGGCGTCAGCAGGTGTCAGCAGGTGCAGGGGGGGCTGATGAAACTCCTCATGACACGTCAGGAGGTGGGGTGGAAAGGGGCACCGGTGGCATGGTCGGAATTCACCGCCGCGGCCGACCGGAACCACGTGGCGCGGCCGTGCGAAGGAGGCGCGCGGAGGGAACACACGAAGGGGGCACGCGGAAGGGCCGCGTGTCGCCATGGCGGCGCACCGCCACGAGGGCGCACCGCCACGACCCGTCAGAGCAGCGCGCCCGGACAGCACGCACGGACGGCACGCACGGACGGCACGCACAAACGGCACGCACGGACGGCGGGCGCGGACGGCGGGCACGGACGGCGAGCCTGGGCACCCGGCCGGAACGCCGGGCGCGGGCGCGACGACTCGCGCGTTCAGCCCCCGCGCGCGCCGGAGCGGCCGCCACCGGTGTGCGTGCCGCCCGAGTACACGGTGCCGGGGAAGACCGCGCAGCCCTCGACCGGCAGTTCCTCGATCGCCTCGTTCGCGGCCGCGGGCACACCGAGCCAGCGGGCGGCGGTCGCGACCGCCGCCCGGGCCTGGCGCAGCCCGGGCGCACCCCAGCCGAGCAGCTCGACGGCGAGGCCGGGCGCGACCAGCAGCCGCCGGTAGTGCCGGCCCGAGGCCGGGTCGGCCACGCTCGGACCGACGGCCCGTAGCGCCGCCGCCATCCGGACCCGCGCGCACTCGTGCCCGCCGTTCGCCGAGCCGACCCGGTCGTAGAGGTAGCCGAGGTAGTACGGCCGGCCGATCACGGCCTGCGCCTCCTCGGCCGCCTCCCTGGCCAGGGCCGCCGCCGGATCACCGCCGTCCTCCGGCTCCAGGGAGCCGCCGGGCAACGAGCAGATGCCGTCCCGGGGGTTCACCAGTGTCAGCACCCGCCCGTCCGGCGAGAACAGCCACCCCCAGGACTGCTTGACCGGCAGCCCCTCCGGCACCTGTTCGCCCGGCCGCCACGGCCAGCCCGCCGTGGGGCGCCGCCGCACCTTCCCGAGCAGCTCCGCGACCTCCGCGCTGTACTCGATCGGGCTCATGCTCTCGCCCCGCGACGCTCGGCGGGGGCACTCGCCCGCGCGCACCCCCTGGCACCGAGCTCGCTCCGCTCGCTCATCCGTCCCCCTCTCGCTGTCGGGCTTCGCCAGACCGGCGGTGCGCGGGGAGGACCTGCGGGGCACGGCACGGAGCGGAGCGGCCGGAGCGGCGGCGTGGGGCACCGCACGCTCCTGCTGTTGATCTTCTCCGAATCTTCCCCGAACAGGCGGTCGATGAACAGTCCCCAGCGCCGCATGGTGGATGCGGTGCCGGTGAACGCGGTGCCGCAGGGGCGGTGAACGCCCCGATCACCCCAGGGGCCCACCCCCTCCCCCGGGCCCGGGGAAGCCGGGCAATGGGAACCCCGGCCGAGGCTCCACCCCGGACGGGAAAGGGAGCCCCCGAGCGGCGTCGTCGGCCAGCTCGTCGAACACCTCGTGCGCGGTCATCGGCCGCAGCCGCCCGTCCGTCAGCGCCCAGCCGCGCACCGGCGGCCGCGGCGGCCCGGCATCGGCGGTCGGCGAGCCGGGTGGGGCACCGGGTGGAGCGCCGGCCGGATCACCGTGCAGCAGCAGGGCCCCTTCCCCGCCCGAGGCCACCCCCGCCGCGAGCGTCACGCAGAACGCCTCGGTGTCCCGCCCCGCAGGCCTCAGCCGCCCGTCCTCCACGCAGACGTCCACCGCCGAGGTGAGCTCCTCCCCGTCCTCGGGGCCGTGACAGCGCAGCGTCAGCAGGTGACGCCCGGCCCCCGCCCCCTCGGCCAGCGCCAGGTAGACCGACGTCACGTACCGCATCACGGCCGCCATCCGGAACTGCCCGTCCGGGTCCGCGCCGACCGCGTCCAGCAGGGCCACACAGGCCACGGACATCCGCAACCGTGCCCGGTGGTCGTCCAGCAGCACCGGAGCCAGCTCGGCCAGCCGCTCCCCCGCGTAGACGAACGGCTCACCGGCAAGCTCCGGATCTCCCGCGTAGGCGACCCGGGCGGCGGACATCCGGGGATCGAGACCGAGCGCCTCGCAGTAGTCCTCGAAGTCGCCCGCCTCCAGGACCCGCAGGTGAATCTCCAGACCCTGCCGGTGCAGGGCGGTCAGCTGCTCCTCCGCCCGCCGCAGGTAGGCCTGGTGACCGAGCCCGCCGAAGATCCCGTACCTCGCCAGCCCGGCGAAGTCCACGGGATCGACCGCCAGCGCCACCGCCACCGGCTGGGGCGGCGGCGCACCTCCGAGCCGCCCGCCGCGCCCGACCCCCGCACCCCCTCCCGCACGCGCGCCCGGCGGTCGCCCGCCTCCGGGCGGCGCCGCCCCTCCGGGCCTGCCTGCCGACTCCCCGCCGACACCGCCGCCCGGCCTCCGCCCGGCCAGCACCAGCACCCGCCGGCGCCCGCGCGACGGCCGCCCCGCCGCAGCACCCAGCGCCCCGCACACCACTTCCCGTACAGCGGTCACGGCTTCTCCTTCTCGCTCTCCCGACACGGATCACACCGACTCACACCGGCCGCCCCGTCTGGGGACCGGCCGACGTCGAGGAACATACACAGAGCCACTGACAATTCACCCCCAGTAATCGAACAAGCTTGGCGCCACTCGTCGCCGGCCGCGACGCACCGGCGCGGCCATCGGGGACGACCATCGGGGACGGCGCCGCACTCCCGGCCACCACCGGGACTCGCGGCCGGGCCTGGCGCGGCCACGGGCAGACAGTGCGCGACCGACGGATGACAAGTAACAGATGACAGATGACAGATTTCGAAATCTGTCAGCTGTCAGCTGTCGCCCGCCGGTCGTCGGCGGCCACCGACCCCTCGCCCCCGCCACCCCGAGTTCCCCCCGGGCCCCGTGGGCCCACCGGGCCGGGCGGGATTGTCGGCGTCGCGGGTTAAGGTCGGGGACCATGCGACTGCTGCATACCTCCGACTGGCACCTCGGGCGTTCGTTCCACCGCGAGAGCCTGCACGACGCCCAGCGCGCCTTCCTGGACCACCTGGTGGACGTGGTCCGTTCCGAGGGCGTGGACGCCGTGCTGGTCGCGGGGGACGTCTACGACCGGGCGCTGCCCGGGCTGGAGGCGGTCGCCATGTTCGACGACGTGCTGCACCGCTTGGCCGACCTCGGGGTGCCGACGGTCTTCATCAGCGGCAACCACGACTCCGCCCGCCGCCTGGGGGTGGGGGCGGGGCTGATCGGCCGGGCCGGAATACACCTGCGGACCGACCCGGGCGAGTGCGCCGAACCCGTCCTGCTGGCGGACGAGCACGGCCCGGTGGCGGTGTACGGGCTGCCGTACCTGGAACCGACGCTGGTACGCGAGCGGTTCGGCCTGGCCAAGGGCGGGCACGCCGCTGTCCTCGGCGCGGCGATGGACCAGGTCCGGGCGGACGTGGCGGCGCGCCCGGCCGGCACCCGGGCGGTGGTACTGGCGCACGCCTTCGTCACCGGCGGCGCGCCGAGCGACAGCGAGCGGGACATCGCGGTCGGCGGCGTCGCCTCGGTGCCCGCCTCCGTCTTCGACGGGGTGCACTACGCCGCGCTCGGCCACCTCCACGGCTGCCAGACCCTCGCCCCGCACCTGCGCTACAGCGGGTCCCCGCTCGCCTACTCCTTCTCCGAGGTGAACCAGCGCAAGACCATGTGGCTGGTCGACCTCGCGGCCGACGGCGCGGTGACGGCCGAGCGGGTGCCCTGTCCCGAACCGCGCCGGCTGGCCACCCTGCGCGACACCCTCGGCGCGCTGCTCACCGACGAGAGGTACACCGAGCACGAGCGGTCCTGGGTGCAGGCCACGCTCACCGACGCGGTCCGGCCGAGCGAGCCGATGGAAAGGCTGCGGCGCCGCTTCCCGCACACCCTCCAGCTGCTGTTCGACCCCGAGAGGGGCGAGGCCGAGCCCTCGCAGTCGTACGCGGCGCGGGTCAGCGGCCGCGCGGACCTGGAGATCGCCGAGGGCTTCCTGCGACACGTCCGCCCCGGTGCGGAGCCGAGGCCGGACGAGCTCGGCTGGCTGCGCGAGGGCTTCGAGCGGGTCCGGGAGACCACCGACCGGAAGGCGGACCTGCCCCGATGAGGCTGCACCGGCTCACCGTCACCGCCTTCGGCCCGTTCGCGGGCAGCGAGACGGTGGACTTCGACGCACTCGCCTCCGGCGGGCTGTTCCTGCTGCGCGGAGCGACGGGCGCGGGCAAGAGCAGCGTGCTGGACGCGGTCTGCTTCGCCCTGTACGGCGAGACGCCGGGCGCCCGCCGGGCCACCCGGCTGCGCAGTGACCATGCCGACCCGAAACGGCTGACCTCGGTCGAGCTGGAGCTGACCCTCGGCGGGCGGCGGCTCCAGATCACCCGGCTGCCGGAGCAGCGCCGCCCGAAGAAGGTCGGCACCGGCACCACCGTCGAGCGGGCCCAGACGCTGCTGCGCGAGTGGGTCGCCGACGCGGGCGACGGCGCGCCCGGCTGGCGGGGGCTCAGCAAGTCGCACCAGGAGGCCGGGGAGGAGATCCACCGGCTGATCGGCATGAACCGGGAGCAGTTCTGCCAGGTGGTGCTGCTGCCGCAGGGCGACTTCGCCCGCTTCCTCAAGGCCGACTCGGAGGAACGCGGCAAGCTGCTGCGGCGGCTGTTCGACACCGAGCGGTTCCAGCACGTGGAGGCCTGGCTGGCCGAGCAGCGCCGAGGTCAGGAGGCCGCGGTCCAGTCCGGCCGACGCCGACTTCGGGACCTCGTCAGCAAGGCCGAACAGGCGGCCGGTCCGGACGCCGAGCCCGCTGGGGGCTGGATGCCGGCCGAGGAGGACGACGCCGTGCCGGCCGCCGGAGTGCTCGGCTGGGCGGCGGTCCTGCGCAGCGACGCGACCGAGCGGCTCACCATCGCCGAGGCTGCTCTCGCGGACGCCGAGTCGGCCCAGCGGACCGCCCAGGAACACCGTGCGGCCGCCGAGGAGTTGGCCGGTCACCAGCGCCGTCACCGGGAGGCGTCCGGCCTGGCCGAGCGGCTGGCCGGCTTCGAGGCCGCCGCGGCCGCGGACCGGCAGCGGTTGGCCGCCGCCCAGGAGGCCGTCGGGGTGGAGTCCGCGCTGCGGCTGCGGGAGAGCGCGTCCGAGGCGCTGCGGCGCGCACGGCAGGCGGAACTCCGGCACCGCGAGGCGCTGTCCGGCGCCGGCGGCGAGGGGCGGGGGCTCGCCGGGGCGGACGCGGCCGGGTTGGCCCAGGCCGAGCTGCGGCTGCGGGCCGAGGTGGTCCGCCTGGAGGCGGCCCGGGCGGAGGAGCGACGCTGCGCCGAACTCGCGGGCGAGCAGCGCTCCCTGACGGATGAACAACGCGCTGTCGAGGAGCGGGCCGAGGAAGCCGAGGACTGGCTGGGCGAGTTCGAGGGCGAGTTGAGCCGGCTTGAGCATCAGCACGCCGAGGCCCGGGCGGCGACCGTCAAGGTCGAGCAACTGGACGATCGGCGCACCGAGTTGACGGTCCGCCAGGGAGCGGCCCAGGAGCGTGACGGCCTACGCGCCGAGATCGCCGAGGCCGAACCGCGGGTCGCCGACCTGCGGACCATCGCGCTGGACGCCCGTGAGTACAGCCTGGACCTGCGGGACAGGCGGCTGCGCGGCATGGCCGCCGAGCTGGCGGAGCAGCTGCGCGCGGGTGAGGCCTGCCGGGTCTGCGGCTCGCCCGAGCATCCGGCTCCCGCCGAATCCGCTCCCGACAGCCGGGTCGGCGCCGAGGACGAGGAGCGGGCACGCTTGGCCCAGGCCGACGCCGAGCAGGTCTGGGCGGAGGCCGAGCGGGCGCTCACGACGTTGCGGGTGCGCGAGGCCACCGCCGCCGGAGCGGCCGGCCCTGACACCGCGGATGCGCTCGCCCGGCTGCTCGCCGTGCTGGAGCGCGAGCACCACGAGGCGCGGCACACGGCGGAGGCGCTCGGCCTGGTCGAGCAGGAGATCACCCGACTGTCGCAGGACCGTGCCCGCCGGGTCGAGGAGCTGCGGGAGGCCAAGGAGCGCGCCGCCGTCCTCTCCGACCGGCTGCTGGCGCTGGGCACCGAGCGGCAGACGTTGGCCGCCCGGGTGGCCGCGGCCCGAGGCGAGGCGGTTTCGGTGGCCGACCGGGCCGCCGCCCTCACCCGGCTCACCGAGGCGGTCGCGGCGACGGCCATCGCCGCCCGGGCCCACGCGGATGCCTCGGCCCGACTCCGCGAGGCCGAGGACGAGCTGCGCGGGGCCGCCACCACCGCGGGCTTCCCGGACGCCGCGGCGGCACTGGCGGTGCTGCTGCCGCGCGGGGAGCGCGAGCTGCTGGAGGCCCGGCTGGAGCGGCACCGCGCCGAGACCTCCGCCGTCCGCCGCGAGCTGGCGCTGCCGGAGCTGGCCGAGGCCGCGGGCCGTCCGCCGGTCGACCTGTCCGCCGTCGCGGCCGCGCTCGGTGCCGCCACCGAGCGGCTCGGCCGGGCACACGCCGACCACGCCGCCGCCCGCGAACGGTGCGGGGCGCTGACCGCGATCGGGCGACAGCTGACCGGCCTCGCCGCCGAGCTGGCCCCGGCGCTGGACCGGTACGGGCGGATCAACCGGCTCGCCGCGCTCACGGCCGGCACCTCCACCGAGAACCGGCTGCGGATGCGTCTGGAGTCGTACGTCCTGGCGGCCCGGCTGGAGCAGGTCGCAGCGGCGGCCAGCGACCGGCTGGTCCGGATGTCGGGCGGCCGCTACACCCTGGTCCACAGCGACGACCGGGGCACCGGCGGCAAGCGGTCGGGCCTGGCCCTGCGGGTGGTCGACGCCTGGACGGGCACCGAGCGGGACACGGCCACCCTCTCCGGCGGCGAGAGCTTCTTCGCCTCGCTCTCGCTCGCGCTGGGCCTGGCCGACGTGGTCACCGACGAGGCGGGCGGCATGCCGCTGGACACGCTCTTCATCGACGAGGGCTTCGGCACCCTCGACGAGCAGACCCTGGAGGAGGTCATGGACGTCCTGGACGGCCTTCGCGAACGGGACCGCGCGGTCGGCATCGTCAGCCACGTCGCCGACCTGCGCAGCCGCATCCCCGCCCAGCTGCTGGTCCGCAAGGGCCGACACGGCTCGACCCTGGCGCCGGCCGGGCGGGAGGACGCGTAGGCCTACCCGCCGGGCCGGCCGCGGGGCCGACCGGAGAAGTCGGGCCCCGAGGTCAGCCGGAGCAGGCGATCCGCTGCGCCTGCTGCCAGGCGCACACCGGGCAGAGAGTGCTGCCCTGGTGGTCGGCGGGCAGTTCGGTCGGCTCTCCGCACAGCACGCAGTCGGCGCGGGGCCCGGTCGCCTCCGGGTCGTGCCGCAGTGCGGCTTCCGCTCCGCTGTCGGGCGCGAGTTCGCAGGCGGCGGCTTCCTCGTTCGTACCGGTGTCGCTCATGCCGCTTTCCTACTCCGCGCCCCTGCACTGCCGCAACCCACCCCGGGGGCAGGGGCCGGCACGGGGCAGAGCGGCGGGCGGGCGACAGGAGGGCGGCGAACAGATTTCAGAAAACGTTCGCTGAAATCCGTCATCTGAAAGCTGTCCTCTGAAAGCTGTTCGCCGAAGTCCGCCCGCCGAACCTCACCCCACCCCGTCCCCGCCCGTCCTCACCCGGCGACTACCGTGACCGACGTGACCGCCGACCCGCGCCGCCGCCTGCTCGCCGCCCGCGCCACCACCCCGTCGTACCCCGAAGTGGGCGCCACCCGGGGCGGGGGTGGGCGGCTGCCGGACGGCTACGCGCACCTGCGACGGCGGGTCCACCTGGGGCACGGGCCGGAGGTACTGGAGCGAGCCGGCCGGTACGTGCTCGGCTGGGGCAGCCAGCTGGGCACCGGCTTCGCGGTGTTCCCGTCCGGCCCGGCCCGGGAGGGCGAGACGGTGCTGCTGCGGCTGAATCTGCCGGGAAGCCGGTGGCCACGGCTGGTGATTCCCTGCCGGGTGGTGTGGACGGTGGACGAGCCGGGCCGGATCGGGTTCGGGTACGGCACCCTCCCCGGACACCCGGAGTGCGGCGAGGAGGCGTTCCTGGTGTCGATGGACGCCGACGGCGAGGTGTGGTTCGAGGTCACCGCGTTCTCCCGGCTGTCCGCCTGGTACGCCAGGCTGGGCCGGCCGGTGGCACTGCTCTGCCAGCACCTGGCGATCGAGCGCTACCTCGCCGCGGTGGCCGCGTACGTCCGCTGAGCCCGCCCGCTGAGCCCGCCCACCGGACGTGAACCGGCTGCGGCAGCCGTCAGCCCTCGGCCCTCGGCCCTCAGCCGAGGAAGGACAGCCGGACCGTCCGGCGCAGGTTGTCCCCGTTGGTGTCGACCAGCACCACCGACTGCCAGACGCCGAGCGCCAGTTGCCCTCCGATCACCGGCAGGGTGGCGTGCGGGGCGACCAGGCCGGGCACCACGTGGTCCCGGCCGTGGCCGGGGCTGCCGTGCCGGTGGCGCCAACGGTCGTCGGCCGGGAGCAGGTCGCGCAGGACGGCGAGGAAGTCGTCGTCGCTGCCGGAGCCGGTCTCCAGCACGGCGATCCCCGCGGTGGCGTGCGGGACGAAGATGTTGAGCAGGCCGTCGCGCCCGGCGGCCCGTTCGTCGAGGAAAGCGGCGCAGCGGTCGGTGATGTCGAGCGCGACCTCGCGGCTGCCGGTGGTGATCTCGAAGGTGCCGCTCTGGAAGCCGCTGGTCAGGAGCGCGCCGGTCTGGGTGGAGTGTTTGTTGTCCGCCATGGCGCCATCCTGTCCCAGGTCAGGGGGCCGGGCGTACTCCCTCACCGACTCTCCGCGCCGAGGAGGTGGACTCGCGTAGGGTGAAAGGTTCAGACCACAGCACCCCGGACAACCGGGACTCCCGTCCGGGCACCGCCCCCGCACACGGCCGGAACACTCCCCGGCCGGCGCCGAACGCCCTCGGACACACCGAAGACCCGGCGGACCGAATGGTCCACCGGGTCGGTTCCCGACCGGGCGACGGGGAGGGACCCGCACCGCGTCGGCCGCACCGCCGGCTGTCCTAGCCGCGCCCGCCGAAGAGGCTCCGCCGCAGCCGACGCAGCGGCGTCAGCAGCGAGATCCTGGTGTGGCGACGACGGGTCGTCGGGGCCTCGGCGCCGCGCGGCGTGAGTTCCCTTATCAACCCGAGCGCCTCGGCGGTGTCGACCGCCGGGAGTGCGGGCGCGCCGAGCACGGCCAGGTGTCGGTCGATCCGGCGGCCGGTCGTGCCGACACCGCACTGGATCGCCGGCACACGGGGCCGAGTCCGCACTTGCATGTGTTCCATCAGTTTTCCCACCCCTACGAGGCGCCAGGGCCGTGAGGCGAAGACTATCCGTGACGGACGGCCTTCGCGCAACCGCCCTTGGTATTGGGCCACCGTATCGTGCGACGTCAACTGACGAAGCACCAGGGGCTGCCCGGCCGGTCACGACTAGGCATCAATGATGGTGCACGACCGGCCGTTCGTCACCGGTTCCGCGAAACATCCCTTCCTCGCTCCGCGTATACGTCTCCCATATAGGGGACAGCCGCCACATCGACAAAGCGATCACCGGACACCCCCGAAGCCACTCACGGCGCCACTCACAGCACCGCTCACGGGGCCGCTCTCGGGGCCACTCGAAGCACCGCTCACGGAGCCGTCCACAAGGACGTGCGCAGCCCTCTCCCCACACCGCCCGCCGCATCCCCACCGCATCCCCGGCGGCGAACGCACCGCCACCGCCTGGCTTCAGGAAGTGAACACATTTGAGGGATTGACTCCCGCCGATCATCCAAGCAATATCTGTTGCACGTGTCCGCACCCGCACCGCACTCAAGCGCGTGTTCGAGTGATGAAGGACGGTGCGAGAAGAACTCCGGCTCCCGCGAGCCACTGCCCGGCCGCCTCGACGCTGCGGCGGCCAGGCTCGCGTGGTGCCCGGACCGGCGGCCGGCCGTAGAGGGTCGGCCGGGCCGCCACCTGACTGCCGGTGCCGCCCCGCGAGGGGCCCGGCACCGGCGGTTCCGGGCCCCTCCGAGGACCCCCGAGGACCCCCAAGAACCTCGGAGCCCCCGCACCACCGCCCTACGGGCCCCGGCCCCGCAGGCCCCGCGGCGGGCGTCCGCGCAGGTCGTTCCCGGTGGGTCGGTACACTCGGCCAGCGTGTCCCTCCTCCTCAGCATCGTGCTCCCGGTCCACGGCGTGGAGCGGTACCTCCCCCGCTGCCTCGACTCGATCCTCGGCGACACCCCCGCCGCGGAGACCCGTTTCGAGGTGATCGCGGTCGACGACCTCTCCCCCGACGGCTCCGGCGCGATCCTGGACGCCTACGCGGCCCGCGACAGCCGGCTGCGGGTGCTGCACCTCACCGAGAACCAGGGCCTCGGCGGCGCCCGCACCGCCGCCCTGCCGCAGGCCCGCGGCGAGTACGTCTGGTTCGTGGACAGCGACGACTGGGTGCCCGAGCGGACGGTCAGCACACTGCTGGACGAGCTGACCCAGGAGCGTCGCCGGGAGACCCCCGCCGACGTGCTGATCACCGACTTCACCCACGTCTATCCCGACGGCGGGACCGAGCCCAACCCGTGGCGCCACGTGCTGACCGGCTCCCCGCTGGTCGAGGGCTGCACGCTGGCCGAGCACCCGGCACTGTTCCAGACCGTGATGTCGGTGTGGAACAAGCTGTTCCGCCGCGACTTCCTGAACAGCCTCGGCGTCTCCTTCGGGCGCGGCTACTACGAGGACATCTCGGTCACCTACCCGGCGCTGCTGGCCGCCGAACGGCTGCGCTACCTCGACCGCCCCTGCTACTTCTACCGGCGCGGCAGGGACGGCGCGATCACCGCCACCGCCTCCCCCAAGCACGCCGACGTGTTCGCCCAGTACGACGCGATCTTCGCCTTCCTCGACCGCCCCGAAGCCACCGACCGCCCCGGCCGGCCCGTCCCGGACTCGCTGCGAACCCTGGTCTTCGACCGGACCGTCCGCCAGGCCCTGAACGTCTACGACACCCCCGGGCTGGTCCCCACCGAACTGCGCAAGGACTTCTTCCGGAAGATCGCCCGGCACTTCGACCGCCACCGCCCGGCCGACTACCGCTTCCCCGGCGGGGTGCACGGCGTGCAGTACCGGCTGGCCGCCCGCGGCGCCCGGATCGCGTACGCGGAGCTGCGCCGCACCGGCCGGCTGCCGCGCGAACTCAAGCGCGGGGCACGGGCGGTGGCGCCCGCCGTGAAGAAGGGGGTGCGCAGCGGCGCCCGGTTCACCGCGTACAACGCGTTCCGCCGGCTGCCGCTGGACGAGAACCTCGCGGTCTACGCCGCCTACTGGCACCGGGGTTACGCGTGCAGCCCGGCGGCGATCTACGAGAAGGCGAAGGAACTCGCCCCGCGGATCCGGGGGGTGTGGGTGGTGGAGAACCGCGCCCAGGCCGCCGCGCTGCCGCCCGGAGTGCCGTACGTGATCGTCAACACCCCCGCCTACCTCAAGGCGATGGGGACCGCCAAGTACTTCGTCAACAACGTCAACTTCCCTCGCACGATGACGAAGCGGCCGGGCACGGTGCACGTCCAGACCCAGCACGGCACGCCGCTCAAGGCGATGGGCATGGACCTGCGCGACCACCCGGCGGCGGCCGAGGGGATGGACTTCGACCAGCTCCAGGAAGCCGTCGACCGCTGGGACTTCCTCGTCTCCCCCAACCCGCACACCAGCGAGCACTTCGCCCGCGCCTTCCCCGGCCGGTACGAGATGCTGGACACCGGTTACCCGCGCAACGACCGTCTGGCGAACGCCACTTCGGACGAGGTCCGGGCGATGCGCGAGCGGTTCGGGCTGCGCCCGGGCACCCGGGCGGTGCTGTACGCGCCGACCCACCGGGGCAGCAAGGGCGGCTACGTCCCGTTGCTCGACGTGGCCGCGCTGGCCCGGGAGTTGGGCCCGGACTTCACGCTACTGGTGCGCACCCACTACTTCCACACCGGCGGTCCGGGCGACCTGACGGGGACCGGTACGGATTCGGCCGGGATCGTGGACGTCTCGGGGCACCCGACGGTCGAGGACCTCTACCTGGCGGCGGACGCGCTGGTGACGGACTACTCGTCGATGATGTTCGACTACGCGGTGCTGGACCGGCCGGTGGTGATCTTCGCTCCGGACTGGGAGGAGTACAAGCGGGAGCGCGGCGTCTACTTCGACCTGTTCGCGCAGCCTCCGGGCGCGGTGACCCAGGACGCGGACGGGCTGGCGCGGGCGCTGCTGGCGGGCGACCCGGAGCCGGCGGCGCGGGCGCGGTTCCGGGCGGAGTTCTGCGTCTGGGACGACGGCGGGGCGGCGGAGCGGGTGGTGCGCCGGGTGTTCCCGGTGGAGAACCAGGTCAAGAGTCCGGTCGGGAAGCCGGTCGGGAAGCCGGTGGAGAAGTAGCGGAGGAGGAGTCCGGCAGCGGCGGTCACGGCGACCCGGACGGGGCCGGCGGTGATCCTGACGGGGCCGGTGCCGCCGCTACGACGGTCCCGGCTCCGCCGGCTCGGGTTCAGCGCTGGCGGGCAGCCCGGAACTCCTCGAAGGTCAGGACGCCGTCGTGGTCGGTGTCCATGCTGTGGATCAGCGCCTCGGCCATCGAGAGGGTGACGTCGTGGTCGCCCATCTCATTGGCGGCCAGGGCGTACTCGGCCGCGGTGATCCGGCCGTCACCGTCCTTGTCGAAACGGTCGAAAAAGGCCTTGATCGCCTCGGTGGTCTCCATCGTGCCCTCCTGCGTACTACGGGTGGTGCCCTGATCGGACGGCCGTACCCTACCCCGGCCGTGGCGCGCGCCACGGTCTCCCGGAGTGGACGGGCTCGGGGGTCGGTGTCGTAGTCTGCGGATCTGATCGCAGGCCCGGGCTCCTCCCGGGCGGCCGTTCGCCCAGGGAGGGAATCGTGCTCGACCTCGCCACCAAGTTGGTGCTGAAACCGGTCTCGCGGGGGATCTGGCGGCCGGCCATCGAGGGGATCGAGAACGTGCCCCGCAAGGGCGGGGTGATCCTGGCCAGCAACCACCTGTCCTTCATCGACAGCGTGGTGATCCCGCTGACCTCGCCGCGCAGGGTCCACTTCCTCGCCAAGGCCGAGTACTTCACCGGCACCGGGCTCAAGGGCCGGCTCTCCAAGGGCTTCTTCGAGGCGATCGGCGCGGTGCCGGTCGAGCGCGGCACCTACCGCTCCGCCCAGGCCTCGCTGGAGTCGGCGCTGGAGATCCTGGAGGACGGCAAGGCCTTCGGCATCTACCCCGAGGGCACCCGTTCGCTGGACGGCCGGCTCTACCGGGGCAAGACGGGCGTCGCCTGGCTCGCGCTGACCGCAGGCGTGCCGGTGGTGCCGGTGGCGCTGGAGGGCCCGGAGCAGATCCTCCCGGTGGGCAAGCGGGTGCCGCGGCTGAAGAAGGTGACGGTGCGCTTCGGCGAGCCGCTGCGCTTCGACGAGTTGCACGGGCAGGCCCGCTCGCTGAAGGCCCGTCGGCAGGTGACCGACGAGGTGATGGCCGCCATCCAGCGGCTGTCCGGCCAGGAGGTCGCGGAGAGCTACAACGAGGCCCCGAAGGCGGCCTGACCCCTCACGCAGGCTGCCCGACGGCCGCCGGCACCGACGTCGGCACCGCTTCCGGCACACCCGGTACGTCCGACGTGTCGGGCACATCTGGCACATCTGGCACGTCCGGAACATCCTGTACGTCCAGTACGTCCGGCACCTCCCGGCGCAGCAGCGCGGCGTACCGGCCGTCCAGCGCCACCAGCTCCTCGTGGCTGCCGAGTTCGACCACCTCGCCGCGGTCCAGGACGGCGATCTGGTCGGCGGCGCGGACGGTGGAGAGCCGGTGCGCGATGGTGATGGTGGTGCGACCGGCGGCCAGGGTGTCCACGGCCTGCTGGACGGCGCGCTCGGTGCGGTTGTCGAGTGCGCTGGTGGCCTCGTCGAGGATGAGTACCGGCGGGTTGCGCAGGATCGTCCGGGCGAGCGCGAGGCGCTGCTTCTCCCCGCCGGAGAAGCGGTATCCGCGCTCGCCGACCAGGGTGTCGTAGCCGTCCGGGAGGGCGGCGATGGTGTCGTGGACCTGCGCGGCCCTGGCGGCCTCGACCAGTTCGGCGTCGCTCGCGCCGGGCTTGGCGAAGCGCAGGTTGTCGGCGACCGAGGCGTGGAAGAGGTAGGTCTCCTGGGAGACCACGCCGACCGCCCGGGCCAGGGTGTCGAAGGAGAGCTCGCGCACGTCCACGCCGTCCAGGGTGACCCGTCCGCCGGTGACGTCGTACAGCCGTGGCACGAGGTAGCTGAGGGTGGTCTTGCCCGAGCCGGTCTCGCCGACCACGGCCAGCGAGCTTCCGGCCGGGACGTCGAGGTCGAGGCCGGACAGGGTCGGGCGTTCCTGCGCGGGGTCGTAGCGGAAGTCGACCGCCTCGAAGCGGACCTCGCCGCGGATGTCGGTCAGGGTGACCGGGTCGGCGGGCTCGTCGATCTCCACCGGCAGGTCGAGGTACTCGAATATGCGCTGGAAGAGCGCGAGCGAGGTCTGCACGTCCACGCCGGTGGAGAGCAGGCTGACGGTCGGGCGGAAGAGGCCCTGCTGGAGGGTCACGAAGGCGACCAGGGTGCCGACCGAGACGATCGGCGCACCGGCGGCGGAGGTCAGCCCGGCCGCCCAGTAGATCAGCGCGGGCATCGCGGCCATCACGATCTGGATGGTGTTCATCCGCCAGCGCCCGGCCATGCTGGCGCGCACCTCCAGGTCGGCGAGCTGGTCGGACTGCTCGGTGAACTCGCGGGCGAGCGAGCCGGAGCGGCCCATCGTGCGGCCGAGCAGGATGCCGCTGACCGAGAGCGACTCCTGGACCGCCGAGCTCATCGCGGCCAGCTGCTTCTGCCGCTCGGTGGTGATCTTCTTGCGCTCCTGGCCGACCCGTCGGCTGATCCAGACGAACAGCGGGAGCAGCACCAGCGAGACGACGGTCAGCCGCCAGTCGAGCGCGACCATGGCGACCACGGAGGCGATCACCGCGGTCAGATTGGAGACCAGGCTGGTCGCGGTGGAGGTCACCGTGGACTGCATGCCGCCGATGTCGTTGGCGATCCGGGACTGCACCTCTCCGGTGCGGGTGCGGGTGAAGAAGGCCAGCGACTGCCGCTGGAGGTGGCCGTAGACGGCGGTGCGCAGGTCGTGCATCACGCGCTGGCCGACGGTGGTGGAGATCAGCGTCTGGAGGACGTTGAAGACGCTGTTCACCACCGCGGTGAGGATCATGCCGAGCGCCAGCAGGCTGAGCAGCCCGGTGCGACCCTGCGGGATGGCGGTGTCCAGGACGGCCCTGAGCAGGAACGGCGAGACGACCGAGACCACGGCGGAGGCTGCGACCAGCAGGCCGACGGTGGTCAGGCGGCCCGAGTACGGGCGGAAGAGCGCGAGGATGCGGCGCCACTGGGCCGGCGGGCGGGGCTCGCCCTCGGCGCGTTCGGGCGGGGTCCAGTCGATGGCGGTGGGCCTCAAGGGCGGGCCTCCCTTGCTGGGACGGAGGGGCGGACGGGCGGACGGCCGGTGGGGTGGTCGGGCCGGCCGGGGTCAGCATAGCGAGCGTAGCTCATAGTTAGACAAGCTAATAGTGAGGGTTGCTCTATTCCTCGGACCCGCCACCCGGCCGCCCCGCCACCGCCCGTGAACGGCCGGGCGACCGACCGTGCCCGGCCCCCGCCCGGCCCGACACCCCGACCGCGCCCGACGCCCGGCCGGCCCGGCCCCGCCCCGCGCCCGACGCCCGGCCCCGCCCGACGCCCAGCCCGCCCCGCCCCGCCCCGACCGTCAGTTCGTCCGGTAGGTGCGCGCCGCCTTCGACGAGAAGCCGCCCAGGCCGCCGGAGGGCAGCACCCGGGCGAGGGCCACGGCCGCCTTGTACCGCTTGCTGGGCACGGAGACGGCCCGGCCGCGCGCCAGGTCGCGCAGCGCCTCGTCGACCACCCGCTCCGCGGAGAGCCAGGACCAGGACGGGATGTTGCCCGTGCCCATGCCGGCCCGCTGGTGGAACTCGGTCCGGGTGAAGCCCGGGCACAGCGCCATGACGCGCACCCCCGTACCGACGAGGTCGCGCATCACGCCCTGACTGAAGCTGACCACCCAGGCCTTGCTCGCGCCGTACGTGCCGCGCGGCACGAAGGCGGCCACCGAGGCCACATTGATGATGGCGCCCCGGCCGCGTTCCCGCATGCCGGGCAGGGCGGCCGTGCTGAGCCGCAGGATCGCTTCGATGTGCACCTTCAGCATGTCCAGCTCGTCCTGGAGCGGGACGACCCCGAAGGCGCCCTTGTTGCCGAAGCCGGCGTTGTTGACCAGGAGGTCCACCGGTCGGGAGGAGTCGGCCAGCCGGGCCTCCACGGCGCCGATGCCCTCGTCGGTCGCGAGGTCGGCGGTGAGCACCTCCGTCTCGACGTCGAACTTCGCACGCAGGTCCGCGGCGGCGCGCTCCAGGCGCTCGGTGTCCCGGGCCACCAGGACGAGCCGGTAGCCGCCGCGGGCGAGCCGCCGGGCGAAGGCGGCTCCGATGCCGGCGGTCGCGCCGGTGATCAAGGCTGTGGTCATGCCCCAGACCGTACCCACTCGCCGCATCCACGCCCACATCCACGGCAACGACCCAGTTCAGCGGCTTGCGGATGCAGGTCCCCGGAGGTGCTCGTACTGTCGAACGGGGGCATCGCCCGTCCGGGCGGTGAAATCCTTTCGAGGAGGCACATCTGATGCTTACTCAGTTCCGGACCGAAACCGCTTCGCCGTCGCGCAGCGCGACGCTCGAGGCCGAAACACTCGCGAGCCTGATGGTGGAGGACGAGGCCGTCGTGTCCGACGCGCCCACGTACCTGCCCGAGGCCGCCGGCGCGGTGCTCCTGGCCGCGCTGCTCCTGCTCTCGCCGAAGGGACCGAAGGAGAAGCCGACCCGGTAAGGGCGGCTCCTCCCCTGTCGGGCCGTGTGCCCGTGACCAATCCTCCTGAAGGGGGACCCGATCACCATGCCAACCGCCGAGACCCCTCTCCGTGACGAGTTCGCCGCGGCGGTCGAGCGGGTGGCGGACCGGACCCTCGCCGTCCTCCGGGACGGCGAGGGCACGGCCGCACTCGCGGACCCCGACAGCATCGTGCCCCGCCCCCTGCTGGCCGCGGTACGGGTGCTGGGCGCGGACCTGTTCGCACCTCAACTCCTCACCGGCGCGGAGCCGGACGGCACCGGCGCCGCCCTGCTCGCCGAGGCGCGCGCGGCCTTCCCCGCGCCGGCGCCCTCCTCCGCGGAGGCCGCACTGGTCGTCAGCTGGCAGGACTGGGCGGCCAGGCGACTGCTCGCCCGCACCCCGTACGGATCGGCCCCGTACGAGCCGGCCGGACCGGCCCCCGAGCCACTGCCCGGCCCCCAAGCCGTCGGCTGGCAGGCCTGGTCGAAGCGGATGGCCCAGCTGTCCGCGCTGGCGCTGCCGACCCTGGACGGGCCGGTGCACGAGGCGGCCCGCGCCAACACCCTGGACCTCGCCCGCGGCGCCGTCCGCTGCATGCTCCGACGCGATCCCACCACCGCCGTCCGGCTCGCCCGCTGGCTCGCCTGGGCCCGTGCCGACGGCCGACCGCTCCGCCTGGAGATCGAACCCGTCCTGGACCGGATCCGTCTGGCCGGCGACGGGACCGCCCGCTCTCTCCTCGAACTCACCATTGCCCAACGACTGTTGAACGGGGTGACGGGATGACCGACACCGAGGTGCTCGCCACCGCCCAACAGCTCGGCTCCCGGTCACTGGCCTGGCTGCACGCCGGCTACCAGCGCGGCTACAGCCGGCTGGAGGACAGCACCATCGTCGACCTGGCCGACCCGGAGGACGTCTACAAGCCGCTCTGCGAGGCCGCGTTGGCCTCCTCGCTGGTACTGCGCGACGGCGTCGCCGGCCCGCACGACACCCGCCTCGCCCGGGAGCTCCTCGAAGCCGCCTGGGCCCAGCTGGGCGAGGGCGGCCTGCTGCTCGAACGGCAGTTGCGGCACGTGACCCTCGTCGACCCGCTGGAGACGTACGGCCACTTCGCCCGGGCCGGATTCCGCCACGCCGCCATGGAGGAACTGCTCACCTCGATCGGCCGGCTCCGCGCCGTGCACGCCGTCGAGATCCAGGGCAGCCGCCACCTCGCGCTCGCCAACGCCCGGCGGATCTCGGGCCTCGAACCCCAGCCGGACTGGCCCACACTGGCCCGGAACACCTGGCTCGGCGCCCTGCCCGAACCGTGGACCATCGCCTGGGTGATCGCCTACCAGGTCACCCACACCGTCTTCCACCTCACCGACTGGGGCGCCCGGCCGGAGTGCCTGCCCGAGCCGATGCGCGACTACCTGCGCGACTGGCTGCCCGTCTGGCTCGACATCTGGCTGGAGATCGAGCAGTGGGACCTCGCCGGCGAACTGCTCATCGTGGACTCCTGCATCGGCGAGCCGGTCACCGGACGAGTCGGCTGGGAGGCGCTGACCGCGGCCCAGCAGGAGGACGGGATGATCAAGTGTGAGGGCTCCGCGCCCGAGAACGACGACCCGGAGGAGGACTTCCGCCAGCACTGCCACACCGCGGTGGTCGGGGTCGTGGCCGCCGACGTCGCGCTCTCCCGGGCGCTCGGCGGCACCCCGGTGGCCGCCCCTTGAGCGGGCTGGACGCCGCTGTCACGGCGGTGGTGCGGGCGGCCCGGCCGTACGCCACCGCCGTGACGGTCGTCCTGGCCGACGGAGCCCGGGCGCAAGTGCGCTGCTTCGGTCGGGTCGGACGGGACCGTTCGGCTCCGCCCTGCACCCCCGACACCGTCTTCGAACTCGGTTCCGTCAGCAAGACGTTCACCGCCCTGCTGCTCGCCGACCTGGCCGCGCGTGGCGAACTCGCCCTGGACGACCTCCTCGAGGAGCGACTGCCGCGCCACTGGCGCACGGCGCGGGTCCGTTCGGCCGAACCCATCCGGCTGCTGCACCTGGCCACCCACACCTCCGGCCTGCCCCGCCTCCCCCCGGGCCTGCTCGCCACAGCCGCGCCGACCTGGTTCAGCAACCCGTACGAGACGTTCCACGACGAACGGTTGAGAGACGGTCTGGCCCGAACCACCGTGCGCGGCACGCCCGGCAGCCGGTTCCGCTACTCCAACTACGGAGCCGGACTGCTCGGCCGCGCGCTCGCCGAAACGGGTGGACTCCCGTACGGGGAACTGCTCACCGAGCGGATCTGCGGGCCGCTGGGCCTGCGCGACACGACCTGCTCCCCGAACCAGCCGGGGCGGGCGACCGGGCACCGGCGCGGGCAGCCGCTCCCGGCCTGGAGCATCCCCGGACTGCCCGGAGCGGGCGGTGTCCGCTCCAGCGGGGCCGACCTCCTGCGGTACCTCCGGGCGCACCTCGACCGGGGCCGGCACCTCGGCCGGGAACGCGCCGAATTGGCGGTCGCGCTGCGCGAGGTCCAGCGGCCCCGGCTGCGGCTGCGCCACTCGGGCGACGAGCTCTGCCTGATCTGGAACCGCCGCCGCTCGGGCGAACGCGACCTCTGCTTCCACAGCGGCGGCACCCGGGGGTTCACCGCCTTCGTGGGATTCTCACCGGACGGCTCGGCGGGCGTCGCGGTCCTGGCCAACACCGCCCCGGCGCTGGACGGCCGGTTCGTCCAGGCCGGGTACGAGTTGCTGCGGAGCGCCGCCGGTGTCACGCGGTCCGGGCAGCCCGACGCCGGCCGAGGGGCTTAGCCGTTCAGCGGCGGGACCGCCGGACGGCTGGACGACTGGAGGGCCGGACGGCCGGGCCGCTGGGCGGCTGGACGGCGATCAGGGGATCAGGGGATCAGGGGATCAGACGGCGACGGCCTTGGCGCGGTCGGCGGCGATGTGCACGGCGAGACCCGCGAGGACGGTACCCATCACGTAGCGCTGGATCCGCAGCCAGCCGGGGCGACGGTCGAGGAAGACCGCGATGCTGCCCGCGCTCCACGCGATCAGGCCGTTGACGGTCACGCCTATCGCGATCTGGACCAGTCCCAGCACCAGGCTCTGCACGGCGACGTGGCCGCGCTCGGGGGCCACGAACTGGGGCAGCAGCGAGATGTACATGATGGCGATCTTGGGATTGAGCAGGCAGGTCAGGAAGCCCATCGTGAACAGTCGGCGCGGCGGGTCCGGCGACAGCTGCTGCGGGGCGAAGACCGCCTCGCCGCCCGGCTTGACCGCCTTCCAGGCCAACCAGAGCAGGTACCCGGCGCCGGCCAGCTTGATCGCGGTGTAGAGGACGGGCACCACCGAGAACACCGCGGCCACCCCCGCCGTCACCGCGACCAGGTAGACCAGGAAGCCGGCCGCGACCCCGACCAGCGAGATCAGCCCGGCGCGGCGGCCTTGCGCGATCGAGCGCGAGACCAGGTAGATCATGTTCGGCCCGGGCGACAGCACCATGCCCAGGGCCACGGCGGCGATCCCGAGCACGGCGTGGATGTCCAGGGCGGATGTCAACGCGTCCATGCGAGGAGGCTAGGACGGGCCGCCGGGTCGATGCAATGATGACTTTGCCCTCGGTGCAATGTGGGCGCGCCACGGCGCTGCCGCCACCGCGGGGACGGGGTTCCGGAACGGATTCCGTAGGGGCTCCAGGAAGTTCCGGAACGGATTCCGGACCGGACCCGCACGGCTCGGGGAGGGCTGAACGCCGATGGACGACTACCGCCTGATCGCCGACCGGATCGCCGCCGACATCGCGGACGGACGGCTGCGGCCCGGCCGGCAACTGCCGACCCAACGCGCGTTCGCCCGCAGCAGGGGCATCGCCGCCTCGACGGCGGGGCGCGTCTACCGGGAGCTGGCCCGGCGCGGGCTGACCGTCGGAGAGGTCGGGCGCGGCACCTTCGTCCGGGCCGGGCGCGCGATGGAGGGCGTCCGGGTGGCGCTCGCCGAACCGGGCGACTCCCCGGTGGACCTGGAGCTCAACTACCCCGTCGTCCCCGGACAGGCCGAGCTGTTGACGGGCGGACTGGCGCCGCTGCTGCGGCCGGACGCGCTCGGCGAGGCCCTGCGGCCGGTTGGCGCGGCCGGGACGGACGCGGCCCGACGGGCCTTCGCGGGGCTGGTGTCGGCCGGGGCCCGGGAGACCGGCGCCGGGGAGACCGGGGCCTGGGAAGTCGGGGCGGAACGGCTGCTGTTCGCCGGCAACGGGCGGCAGGCCGTCGCCGGGGCGCTGTCCGCGCTGGTGCCGCCCGGACAGCGACTGGGCGTGGAGGAGCTGACCTACCCGGTGGTCAAGGCGGTGGCTGAGCGGCTGGGCATCGTGCTGGTACCACTGGCCGTGGACGGGCACGGGCTGCTGCCGGACGCGGTCGCGGCCGCCCACCGGGCCGCACCGCTGCGCGCGCTGTACGTCCAACCGCGGCTGCAGAACCCGCTCGGCGCGAGCCTGTCGGACGAGCGGGCGGCGGCGCTGGCCGAGGTGCTGCGGCGGCTCGACCTGCCGGCGGTCGAGGACGCCGTCTGGTCCTTCCTCCGGCCCGAGCTGACGCCGCTCGCCGCCCTCGCCCCGGAGCGCGTCGTGCTCGTGGACAGTCTCTCCAAACGGCTCGCTCCGGGACTGACCACGGGCTTCGCGGTCGTCCCGGCGGCGCTGCGCGAGCGGGTGGCGGGGGCGCTGCGCTCGGGCGGCTGGACGCCGAGCGGCTTCGCGGTGGAGGCGGCGGTGCGCTGGATCGGGGACGGCACACTGGCCTCGGTGGAGGCGGCGAAGCGGGCCGACGCGGCGGCCCGGCAACTACTGGCACGCGAGGTACTGGCGGGGCAGCGGCTGCGGTCCGATCCGTGCTCGTACTACCTGTGGTGGGAACTGCCGGCGGGGTGGCGGGCGGAGGCCTTCGTGGCGGAGGCGGCGCGCGCCGGGATCTCGATCACTCCTGCGGCGGCCTTCGCCGTGGATCCCCTCACCGACCGCTCCGCTTGACCCTCGACCAGGTCGAGACCGCAGAGTCACCGCCAT
>NZ_JBHUAF010000011.1:37226-52286 GCF_042789895.1 Kitasatospora sp. NPDC056783 | reverse complement strand
GGCCCGGAGCGCGTGCGCTCCGGGCCGGGGGCTCCGCGGCCGTGTCAGGGGTTGAGGCCGTGCTGCTGGAGCCAGGGCTCCGGGTCGACCGGGGCGCCGCCGCCCGGGCGGACCTCCAGGTGCAGGTGCGGGCCGGTGACGTTGCCGGTGGCGCCGACCTTGCCGATCTGCTGGCCGCCGGTGACCGGGCCGGAGCCCTTGGTGATCGCGGAGAGGTGGCAGTACCAGATCTCGGTGCCGTCGGGCAGCGTCTCGACGATCCGGTAGCCGTACGAGCCGGCCCAGCCGGCCGAGGTGATGGTGCCCTGGCCGAGCGCGTGGACCGGGGTGCCGGTGTCGGCGGCGAAGTCCAGGCCGGTGTGCAGGTTGGCCCAGTAGCGGGCGCTCTGGCCGTAGTGGGCGGAGAGCCGGTAGTCCGTCACCGGGAGGGTGAGGGCGGCGGCCTTGGCCCGTTCGGCCTCCTCGGCGGCGCGCTTGGCCTCGGCTTCCTTGGCGGCGGCCTTGGCCTCGGCCTCCTGCGCGGCCTGGAGGCGGGCGTTCTCCTCGGCGGCGGTGCGCTGGCTGTCGGCCTGGTGCTGGATCCGGGCCGCGAGTGCGAGACCGGGGTCGGCGGCGAGCGCGACCGGGGTCTCGTCGGGGGCCTCGACGGCGGGGGCGGCGGCCGGGGGCGCCGAGGCGAAGCCGGTGGCGCCCAGGGTGGCGGCGACGGCGGTGACGCCGAGCAGCGGGGAGGCTCCGCGGGTCTGACGCGGCATCCGGTGGCGGTTGGTCTCGGCCTCCGCGGCGAAGGCCTCCGGGCCGAAGTCCTCGGGGCCGTCCGCGCCGGGGTGGTCGAGCAGCTGGGTACCGGCCGCGAAGCCGGCCGGGTGTGCCGGGGTGTGCGTCGACGCCACGGAGGCGCGCTCCTTTCCTTCCTTCGCGCCTACCGGGTTAGCTGACGGGTTCGGAGCAGGAAGGTCTCCTACGGCCGGGCCGGGGCCCCGCCGATTCACCCCAAGGAACGTGGTTCCCCGGCTCCCTGGCCTGCCCGGAGGCCGGCCGGCGGGATTAGGCGACGGCGCACGGTGCCGTCTGGTTACGGCGTTGACGACCGCGCTGCGTTATCAAACGTTAATCCTAGGAGGCCCTGATTCCAAGCCACCCGTGTGGAGCAGCTTAGGCCCTGACGATCGAGCGTCAACGAACGACCCCTCATGCACGGGCCCATCTGAGTACCCCTACTCATGTGCGACCCGCCACGGCGGCCACATCCTGACGCCATGAGCGCACCGATGCAGACCCGAACGACGGCCGCGTACCACATCCAGGCCATCATCTCCTTCGCCCTGTCGGGCACCGCCCTCGCCATCGGGATCGCCCGCCTGCCGGTCGGCGGGTGGACCAGGGCGTTCCTCGGACTCGGCCTCCTCTACACCGTCACCTCCGCGTTCACCCTGGCGAAGGTGATCCGGGACCGCCAGGAGTCCAACGAGATGGTCACCCGGGTCGACCAGGCCCGACTGGAGAAGCTGCTCAGCGAGCACGACCCGTTCAAGGTGGAAGGGGTCTGACCCATCCCCCTCGGGGCCGGGGCGGCACCGACGCTTGACGGCTAAGGCTATTAGCCTTAGCTTTATGGCTATCGGCGGCAGCGCCGACGTTCCGCACCCCCGGCCCGAGGAGGACCACCCATGAACGGCACCATCACCCCGAGCACCCAGTACCTGACCGTTCCCGGCGGCCGGATCTCCTTCGACGACACCCGGCAGGGCGACGGCACCCCCGTCGTCCTGCTCCCGGGCATGCTCGACAGCCGGGCCACCTACCGGCACCTGCGCCCGCTGCTCGCCGCCGCCGGCCACCGGGTGATCACCATGGACCTCCGGGGCTTCGGCGAATCCTCCCTGGTCTGGGACGACTACGGCCCGGCCGCCCTGGCCGGCGACGTCCTCGCCCTGCTCGACCACCTCGGCATCGAGCGCGCCGTCCTCGCCGGGAACTCGTACACCGGGGCGACGGTCGTCAAGGCCGCCGGGGACGCGCCCGAGCGGGTCGCCGGGATCGTGCTGATCGACGCCTTCATCGAGAACCCTCCGCCGGGCGCCCTGATGCGCGGCGCCATGGGCCTGCTGGGCGCCGCCTTCGTCCACTGGCCGGCCGCCTGGGGCTTCTACCTGCGCAAGATGGCCTTCCCCGGCGCCAAGCCCGCCGACTTCGACGCGTACGTGGACGGGCTGGTCGCCGCGCTGCGCACCCCCGGCCGGAAGACCGCCACCCGCGGGTACGTCCGGGGCGACTCGACGCCGGTCGGCTGGACGGCCGCGGTGCGCTGCCCGGCGCTGGTGCTGATGGGCGGCGCGGACCCCGACTTCCCGAAGCCGGAACTGGTCGCCGACCGGCAGGCCGCCGCCCTGGGCGGCGCGCGGAAGGTGATGATCGAGGGCTCCGGGCACTACCCGATGGCCGACAACCCGGCCGCCACCGCGGCCGCCCTGCTGCCGTTCCTCGCCGAACTCGGCTGAGCCCCGCCCCGCCCGTCCACCGAACCTCCGCACGAAGGACCCGAACCCATGCCCCGCGTAGGACTGACCCCCGAGCAGGTCGTCGACCACGCCCTCGCCCTCATCGACGAACAGGGCACCGAGGCCCTCACCCTGGCCTCGGTCGCCGCCCGGGCCGGCGTCGCCACCCCCTCGCTGTACAAGCACGTCAGCGGCGGCCTGGCCGAACTGCGGCGGCTGATCGCCGTCCGGGTCACCGGGGACCTGGCCGACCGGCTGGCCGAGGCGGCGGTCGGCCGCAGCGGGGACGACGCCGTGGCCGCCCTCCTGCGCGCCTACCACGCGTACGCCACCGAGTACCCGCACCGCTACCACGCGCTCCCCCAGGCCCCGCGTCCCGACGACGACCTGACCCGGGCGGCCGGCCGGCTGGTCGGCGTGATCATCGCCGTCCTGCGGGAGTACGGACTCGACGGCTCCGAGGCGATCCACGCCGCTCGCACCGTCCGCTCCCTCGCCCACGGCTTCGCCTCGCTCGCCACCGCCGGCGCCTTCCAGCTCGCCGAGGACCTCGGCACCACCCACGACCGCCTCATCACCACCCTCACCACCGGCCTGCGCAGCTGGCCCGCGTAGCGGGGTGCGCGGGGGACGCGCGAGGAGGGGACGCCCGAGGGACGCGCGAGGGGCGCGGGCGCGAACCCGGCGCGGGCACCCCCGCACCGGGCGACGCCCCTTGAGAACACCGCGCACACGAACCCCACACATCCCGGGACGCGATCCGGCCAACCGGCTCGATTCCGACGCTTGCCGTACGGGCCGGTCGGATCGGTTCAAGGCCTCGTCAGGCGGGGGGATCGGGGACGAACGAGTGCCGATTGACGCCGAATTGACTCGATATTGACGAGATCCGGTCACTTGGCGAGATCCGTTCACACCTTCGTAGGATCATCACCCTAGAATTCGCGGCGTGACGATGACTCAGTGGTCCGTAACGGCAACCGGCGTGCTCGCCGTCCTCGCCCTCGTGGCCGCCGCGCGGTACCGCGCCGTGTCCGTCACCCAGCGCGGCCGCGCCGACCGGCTGCACCGCGAACTCGCCACCCTCCAGGAGCGACTGGCCACCGAGCTCGCCCGCCGCGGCGCCGACCTCGCCGCCGTCCAGCAGGAGCACGAGCACACCGCCTCCACCCAGCGGGCCTTCCTCAGCGTCGCCCGCCGCATCCTGGTGATGGCCCACGACCAGCAGGCGCTGCTGGACGAGATGGAACGCACCCACGACGACCCGACGCTGCTGGAGGGCCTGCTCAAGGCCGACCACGCGGCCGCCCAACAGGCCCGGCTGGCCCAGACCCTGGCCGTGCTGTGCGGCGCCCGGGCCGGCCGGCACTGGCCGGAACCGGTCTCCCTGGAGGACGTGGTCCGCGGCGCCCAGTCGCGCATCCTGCCGTTCCAGCGCGTGGTGGTGCGCAGCCGGATCGAGACCGCGGTGGTCGGCGCCGCGGCCGAGGCGCTGATCCACGCGATCGCCGAACTGCTGGACAACGCCACCCGCTACTCCCCGCCCAGCACCCAGGTGTTCGTCACCCTGATGCCGGTGCACAACGGCGCCGTCATCGAGATCGACGACGGCGGCGTCGGCATGCCGGAACAGGCCGTCGCCAAGGCCGCCGCCGCACTGGCCGGCGGCAGCACCCTGGAGGTCTCCCGGCTGGGCGAGGTGCCGCAGTTGGGCCTGGCCGCGGTCGGCCGGCTCGCCGAGCAGTACGGATTCCGGGTCACGCTCAGCTCGGCGCCCTCCCCGTACGGCGGTGTGCGGGTGGTCCTGCTGCTGCCGAACGCGCTGCTCACCGAGCCGCTGCCGCCCACCGTCCCCGGCCTCGGGCCGGACGACCGGGCGTTCAGCCCCGGCCCCCGGCCGGCCATTCCCGCCGACCACCCCCTGGTGGAGACCCCGCCCGGCCGGTCCGCCGCACCCGGCGACACCCCACCGCCCCTGCCCCGCCGCAGCCACCGGCGGGGCCGTACCGGCCGCGCCGCCCAGCACGCCGCTCCCCAGCCGCCGCCCGAGCCGCCCTACCGCTCGGCCCGGGACGCGCAGGCGTTCATGGCGATGTTCCAGGCCGGCACCGCCAGCGGTCGATCGGCCGCCCGGACCCAGATCCCGCCCGGCCCCCACTGACCTTCCCCCGCTTCCCCCGACTTCCCCAGCGCTCCGGAGACTCCCATGACCACCACCCCTGATCTCGGCTGGCTGCTCGCCGACATCATCGCCGTCCCGCAGGTCCAGCACGCCGTCGTCGTCTCCAACGACGGCCTGGAGATCGGCCGCAGCGGGGACATCGCGCGCGAGGACGCCGAGCGGCTGGCCGCCGCCTGCTCCGGGCTCCAGTCGCTGGCCCGCGGCGTCGCGGCGGGCTTCGGCGGGCCGGGCAGCGCCACCCGCCAGATCATCATCGAGTACGGCGGCGGCTACCTCTTCGTGGTCGCGGCCGGGGCCGGCGCGCACCTGGCCGTGGTGGCCGGCGAGGCGGTCGACGCCGGCCTGGTCGCGTACCAGATGCAGGTCCTGGTCGAGCGGATCGGCACCCACCTCACCAGCCCGCCGCGCGTCGACCACGCGTCGGGGGGCCACCGGTGAGCGGCCCGGTCCGGCCGTACGTCATCACCGGTGGGCGCAGCCGCCCCACCCGGGCCGAACTGGCCGTGGAGAGCCTGGTCAGCGCGTTACCCGGGCCCGTCGAGCTGCCCGAGCACCCGCTGCTGAACCGGGAGCACCGGCGCATCCTCGGCCTCTGTCACAGTCTGCTGTCCATCGCCGAGGTGGCGGCCCACCTGGGGTTGCCGCTCGGCGTGGTCAAGGTGCTGGTCGGGGACCTGTGGGACCTCGGCGCCGTGCAGGTGCTCCCGCCCGTTCCGCAGGCCGAACGCCTGCCCGCAACCCTCCTGGAAGAGGTGCTCGTTGGCCTCCGCCAACTCCGCTGAAGCCGTCCCCGGGGCCTCCGGGTCCGCCGAGGGACCGCAGTACCTGCCCTCCTCGGTGCAGGGCGCCGTCAAGATCCTGGTCACCGGTCCGTTCGGGGTGGGCAAGACCACCCTGGTCGGCTCGCTCAGCGAGATCACCCCGCTGCGCACCGAGGAGACCATGACCGCCGCCAGCAGCGGCGTCGACGACCTCACCGGACGCCCCGGCAAGACGACCACCACGGTGGCCCTGGACTTCGGCCGGATCACGCTCAACTCCCGGCTCGCGCTGTACCTGTTCGGCACGCCCGGACAGCAGCGGTTCTGGCCGCTGTGGGACGACCTGTCGCGCGGCGCGCTCGGCGCCATCGCCATGGTCGACCTGCGCCGCCCGGACGAGAGCTTCGACGTGCTCGGCCGGCTGGAGGAGCAGCGCATCCCGTTCGCGGTGGCCGTCAACACCTTCCCGGACACGCCGAGTTACCCGGAGGAGGAGCTGCGGTCGGCACTGGACCTGCTGCCGGAGGTGCCGATCCTGTTCTGTGACGCCCGGGACCGCCGGCAGTCGTACGACCTGCTGATCGACTTCGTGGACCACCTGCACCGCAGCTCGATCCTGGAGCTCCAGGGATGACCGCCCCCGAACCCCCCGGCGTCCCCGGCGTCCCCGGCGCCCCCGGGTGCCCCGTCGCCCACGGCGGCGGCCTGCCCGGCGGGCTGCCCGTCGGGGTGCCGCTGACCCCCTTGTACGGCCCGGCCCTCGCCGAGGACCCGCACGGCCTGTACGCCCGACTGCGCGAGCGCTACGGGCCGGTCGCGCCGATCGAGCTGGAGCCCGGAGTCGAGGCCTGGCTCGTCCTCGGCTACGGCGAGCTGCTCGAACTCACCCGCAACGAGGCGCTGTTCTCCAAGGACTCGCGCCGCTGGCGGGTGCCCGCCGAGGGCCGGCTGGCCGCCGACTCCCGGCTGCTGCCGATGACCGCCTGGCGGCCCACCCTGCTCAACCTGGACGGCGCCGAGCACCAGCGGCTGCGCGCCGCCGTCTCGGACACCCTCGCCCAGATCGACCACCGCCAGCTGCGCGGGACCACCGAGGCCGCGGCGAACGGGCTGATCGACGGCTGGGGTCCGGACGGCACCGCCGACCTGGTCGCCCAGTACGCGGAGCGGCTGCCGCTGCTGGTCTTCACCCAGCTGCTCGGCCTGCCCGCCGACGCCGGCCCGTACCTGATCCGGCTGATCAACGACATCTCCGACAGCGGCACCGAATCGGTGCGCGCCAACGAGGAGTTCCACGCGATCGTGGTCGACCTGGTGCGCCGCCGCCGGGCCGAGCCCAGCGCCGACCTCACCTCCTGGCTGCTGGCCCACCCGGCCGCGCTGACCGACGAGGAGGCGGTGCACCAGCTGGTGGTGATGATGGTCGCCGGGAACGAGACCACCATCGGCTGGACCGGCAACACGCTGCGGCTGCTGCTCACCGACCGCCGCTTCCGGGCCACCCTCACCGGCGGGCGGCTGACCGTCGCCGACGCGCTGGAGGAGGTGCTCTGGCGCGACCCGCCGACGCAGAACTTCCCCGGCCGCTGGGCCACCGGCGACACCGTGCTCGGCGGCCAGTACATCAGCCGGGGCGACCTGCTCGTCCTCGGCCTGGCCGCGGCCAACGCCGACCCGGCCGCGCAGGGCGTCTCGGCCGCCGCGCAGGGCTCGCTCGGCGGCAACCGGGCGCACCTCGCCTGGGGCGCGGGCAAGCACGTCTGCCCGGCCCAGCACCCGGCCCGGATCATCGTCGAGACCGCCGTCGAGACCCTGCTCCACCGCCTGCCGGACCTCCAGCTCGCCGTCCCCGCGAGCGAGTTGACCTGGCGGCAATCGCCGTGGGCGCGGGCCCTGACCTCCCTGCCGGTGCTCTACAGCGCGTTCACCCCGCCCCGCCCGCCCGCTCCCGAGAGGCCCGCATGGACACCGCCACCGGCTCCGGAAACCGCGCCGAGCCCGTCAGACTCGACCCCTTCGGCCGCGACCAGCACGGCGAGAACGCCCGACTCCGGGCGGCCGGCCCCGCGGTCCTGGTGGAGCTCCCTGGCGGGGTGGTGGTCTGGGCGGTAACCCACCACGACACCCTCCAGTCGCTGCTGGCCGACCCCCGGGTCGGCAAGGACGCCCGGCTCTGGAACACCTTCCGGCAGAACCGGCTGCCGGAGAACTGGCCGCTGCTCAGCTTCGTGACCGTCCCCGGCATGGTCACCACCGACGGCGAGGACCACCGACGGCTGCGCGGGCTGGTCTCGCAGGCCTTCACCCCGCGCCGGACAGCCGCGCTGGCGCCCGCGATCGAGGCCCGGACGGTCGCGCTGCTGGACGAGGTCGCCGGGCTGGAGGGCGAGTTCGACCTGCGGCGGCACTTCGCCTACCCGCTGCCGATGCAGGTGATCGGCGAACTGCTCGGCCTGGCCCCGGAGCAGCAGGACGAGCTGCACGAGCTGTCCGACACCCTGGTCTCCAGCTCGGCCGCCCCGGCCGAGGCGCTCGCCGCGAAGCGGGGCCTGGACCGGCTGCTGGCCTCGGTGGTGGCCGCCAAGCGGGCCGAACCCGGCGACGACCTGACCAGCGACCTGATCGCCGTCCACGAGGCCGACCGGCCCGATGAGTGCCAGGCCGACGGGAACCGGCCCGACGAGCGGCAGCCCGAGGAGCGCCGGCGGCTCAGCGAGGCCGAGTTGGTCGGCACCCTGCTGCTGATGCTGGTCGCCGGGCACGAGACCACGCTCAACCTGATCACCAACGCCGTCCGCGCCCTGCTCACCCACCCGGACCAGCTGCGGCTGGTGCTGGACGGGGAGCAGCCGTGGTCGGCGGTGGTCGAGGAGACGCTGCGCCACGACTCCCCGGTCGGACAGTTCCCGCTGCGCTACGCGACCGAGGACATCGCGGTCGGCGACGTGGTGATCCGGCGCGGCGAGGCGCTGCTGGCCTCGTACGCGGCGGCCGGACGGGACTCCGGGCACCACCCGGACGCGGACCGCTTCGACCTCACCCGGCAGCCCGCCAAGCACCTGTCGTTCGGCCACGGCCCGCACTTCTGCCTCGGCTCCGGGCTCGCCCGGCTGGAGGCGGAGACGGCGCTGCGGCACCTGTTCGCCCGTTTCCCGGGGCTGGCCCTGGCGCCGGGGCGGACCGACGAGCCGATCGCGTCGTTCGTCGGCAACAGCGTGAGCACCCTGTGGGTGACGGTCTGAGCTTGCGCGGGTGACGGTCGGGCCCCGCCGGTTACCTGAGGGCGGTCCGGGTCGTTCGGCAGGGCATGAAGAAACTCGCCACCCTGGCCGCCCTCACCATGGCCGGCCTCGCCCTCGCCGTCCCGGCGGCCTCCGCCACCACCCAGACCGCCTCCTCGCCGGACGTCACCGGCGGGCTCACCGACGGGCTCACCCTCTCCCCGGCCGACCTGGCGCTGCGGACCGCCGGCAAGCTCCCGGTGGTCGGGAAGGCGGCCAACGAGATCGAGGCGATCGGGGACAACCAGATGCAGCACCCGGGGCTCAGCGGGCACGTCCTGAACTGACCGGCCCGACCCGGTGCCCGGCCCGTGGGCAGCCGACCGGCCCCCGAACGGCCGGCCGCCCACGGCGCCCCGGCGCGCGGGACTCAGCCGGCGGACAGCCGGTTGAGTTCCGGGTAGCCCAGCCCGTCGGCGAGAGCGGTGTAGGTGCCGCTCCCGTACACCTCCTCGGCGGCCCGGCGGACCGCCGCGTACGCCACCTCGGCCAGTCCCGGGCCCAGGCTGATCCGGGCCACGCCCAGTTTCGCCAGCTCGGCGACCGGCGGTGCGGCCGGGCCGGCCAGCACGTTCAGCGGGGCCGGGACGGCCTCGACCAGGGCGGCGATGGTCTCCGGGTCGGACACGCCGGGGACGAACACCCCGTCCGCGCCCGCCGCCAGGTAGGCCCGCAGCCGGTGGACGGCGTCGTCCAGCCGGCCCTCCGGCGCGCCGATCCCGTGCAGGAAGACGTCGGTGCGCGCGTTGACGAAGAGCGGCACCCCGGCCGTGTCCGCCGCCGCCCGGGCGGCCGCGATCCGCTCGGCGGCCTCCGCCGGCGGGCGGCCCTCGTCCTCCAGGTTCACCCCGACGGCGCCGGTGGCGAGCAGCGCGGCGACCGTCTCGCCGACCCCGGCGGCGGTGGCCGCGTAGCCGCTCTCCAGGTCCGCGGTGACCGGCAGGCCGACCGCGTGGACGATCCGGGCGGTCCGGGCCAGCACCTGTTCGCGGTCGGCGCCGCCGCCGTCCGCGGCGCCGAGCGACCAGGAGACGCCGGCGCTGGCCGTCGCCACCGCCCGCGCTCCCGCTTCGGCCACCAGCCGGGCGCTCGGCACGTCCCAGGCGTTCGCCAGCACCAACGGCTCGCCCGGGCGGTGCAGTTCGCGCAGCAGCCGGGCCCGCTCCCGCTGGACGACCGGGTCGACGGTGCTCACTTCGCCGCCGGGCTCATCCGGGTGGTGATGCTGAGCCGGTTCCAGACGTTGATCGTGGCGATCACCGCGATCAGCTGGGCCAGTTCGGTCTCGTCGAACCGGGCGGCGGCCTCCGCGAAGACGGCGTCCGGCACGTGGCCCTCGGTCACCAGGGTGATCGACTCGGTGAGGGCCAGGGCGGCGCGCTCGCGGGCGGTGAACCACGGGGTCTCGCGCCAGGCCGGGAGGGAGAGCAGGCGGTGGTCCTGCTCGCCGTGCCGGTACCCCTCGGCGGAGTGCATGTCGATGCAGTAGGCGCAGCCGTTGATCATCGAGGCGTGCACCTTGACCAGGTGGGCGAGCTTCGGGTCGAGGCCCTGCCGGGAGGCCCGCTCCACGGCGGTCATCGCCTGGTAGTACTCGGGTGCGAGCTTGAACATCTCCAGTCGCTGCTCGGGGGCGGGCACCGGGGCCCCGTTCGTACCGGCGGTCTCGTTCGTCGTCATGCCGCCAGCCTAGGAGCGCGGTGGCCTGCCGTCCTGGTGCGTTCGGCCGCCCGGTTCTTGGGCCACTTCCGGGGTGCGAACGGCCGTGCGAGGATCGCGGAACAGGAGACCACGAACGGGGTCAGGGGGCAACGAGGTGTGTACGGCGTTCGTCAGCGTCGAGCCGGGAGCGGCGGTGCCGGTCCTGCTGCTGTCCGTGCGGGACGAGTACCTGGGCCGCGCCTGGCTGCCGCCGGACCACCACTGGCCGGACCGGCCCGAACTGCTCGGCGGACTGGACCTCGCGGCCGGCGGCACCTGGCTGGCCGTCGACCCGGGCCGGCGCACCGCCGCCTGCCTGCTGAACGGCTTCGGCCCGCTCGCCCCCGCCGACGCCCGGCTCACCCGCGGCCGGCTGCCGCTCACCGCCGTCCGGGAGGGCGGCATCGGCCACCTCGACCTCGGCCCGTACGACCCGTTCCACCTCGTCGTGGTCCGGGCCGACGGCGCCCGGGTGTCCAGCTGGGACGGCGGGCGGCTGGAGGAGCGCGAACTGCCGCCCGGGCTGAGCGTGGTGCTCAACGACGGGCTGGAGGGCCTGGCCGCCGAGCGGGCCGCCTCCGGGCGGATCCGCGCGCTGATGGCCGCGCGCGCCGCCCACTTCCGGGCCCGCTTCACCGCCGAGCCCCGGCCCGAGCCGACCGGCACGGAGCCCGCCGCGGCGGCCTGGGGCGGGTGGCTGCCGATCGTCACCGGGGACGGGCTGGCACCGGACGCGGACGCCGCGCTGGTCCAGCGGCGGGACTTCGGCGACGGGCGGATCTGGGGTTCCTCGTCGATCTCGCTGCTGGCGTTCGGGCCGGACCTGGTGCGCTACGACTTCTCGTCCGCGCCGGCCGCCGCGGACGGGTCGGGGTGGCGCCGGATCGCGGTGGACTGACCGGCGCGGGCCCGGCCGGCCACGGAAAAGGACTTGAACCTCACGCTGCGGGAGGCGGCATCGTGGCGCGGGTCGAGCCCGAAGGAGACCCGCCATGGACCGACCGGACCGCCCGGACCGCCCCCGCCGCCTGCTCCCCCTGCTGACCGTCGCCCTGCCGCTGGTGGGCACGCCCGCCGCGGTGACCGCCGTCGCCCTGTTCGGCGACGTCGCGCACCGGGCCGTCCCGTCCGCCACCGTCCTGACCGCCGCGGCGACGGCCCTGCTCGGGCACCTCTGCCCCAATGTCCTCCAGCCGTACGGTCGGTGAACTTCTGACGGCGGGAGCGACCGGGGTTGGCGAACGTCTACATGCGCGTAGTAGCTTCGCGAGGGCCCCGGATCCGGCCGGCCACCGACCCCCCGAGCGAAGGTGCGCGATGTCGACCCTGACCTACCCGGAAGCGATAGGCGTCGGCCTGCTCCAGGGCGTGACGGAACTCTTCCCGGTCTCCAGCCTCGGCCACAGCATCCTGGTGCCCGCCCTGCTCGGCGGGAAGGTCCAGCACGACCTCGACATGACCGCCGAGGGCTCCTCCTACCTCGCCGCCCTGGTCGCCCTGCACCTGGCCACCGCCCTCGCGCTGGTGGTCTACTTCCGCAAGGACTGGGTCCGGGTGATCGACGGGCTGATCGGCTCGATCCGGCACCGCCGGGTGGAGACCCGCAACGAGAAGCTCGCCTGGCTGCTCATCCTCTCCACCATCCCGGTCGGCGTGGCCGGCCTCGCCCTGGAGAAGGCGCTGCGCAACGCGCTCGGCAAACCCGTCCCGGCGGCGGTCTTCCTCGCCCTCAACGGACTCGTGCTGCTCGGCGCCGAGCGGCTCAAGCGCGGCGGCACCGGGCGCCGCAGGGCCGGGAACGGCGGGCACGCCGCCCCCGCCGACGCGCCGGGCCCGGACCCGGCGATCGCCTCCGACCAGCGGCTGACCAGGCTGAGCTTCGGACAGGGCGCCTGGATCGGCGCCGCCCAGATCCTCGCGCTGTTCCCCGGCATCAGCCGCTCCGGCGTCACCATGAGCGCCGGCGTCCTGCGCGGCCTGCACCACGAGGACGCCGCCCGGTTCTCCTTCCTGCTCGCCACCCCGGTCATCCTGGCCGCCTCGGCGCTGAAGGTGCCCGAGCTGTTCAAGCCGGAGAACTCCGGCGTGCTCGGCCCGGTCCTCGCGGGCAGCGTCGCCGCCTTCGTGGCCGGCTACGTCTCGGTGCGCTTCCTCACCAAGTACTTCGAGACCCGCAGCCTGACCCCGTTCGCGGTCTACTGCTTCCTGGCCGGCACCGCCAGTGCGGTCTACCTGTCGCTCTGAGCCATCCGGACCGCCCCGGCCAGGATCCGGGCGAGTTCGGCCGGGCGGGAGAACATCGGCCAGTGCCCGGTGTCCAGCTCCACCAGCCGCCAGTGGCCCGCCGAGACCAGCTCGGCGACCACCGGCGGCGGCTCCGGCCAGTCCATCAGGCACTTCACGTACACCGCCGGGAACGCGGCCAACGGGCCCTCCAGGAAGGCCGGTTCGGTCAGCGACGGGCCCGGGTGCGGGGTCGCCCCGGCCGCGATCCGGTGGATCTGCCCGACCGTCAGCCCCTGTTCGGCGAACTCGGCCGGCGGCAGCGGCGGCCACCAGCCCCCGTGCGCGGCGAGGTCCGCCCGCAGCGCGGCCGGCTCCGGCAGCTGGTCGGCGAAGGACTCCCCCGACACCGGCACGTTGGCGTCCACCAGGACCAGCCCAGCCAGCCGGTCACCGATCCGCTCGGCGGCCTGCCCCACCGGAATGCCCGAATAGCTGTGCCCGACCAGCACCACCTCGCGCAGGTCCAGCCGCTCCACCTCGGCGACGACGTCCGCCACGTGCGCCTGCTGCCCGGCGGGCACGCCGCCCTTCTCCGCGAGCCCGGAGAGGGTCAACGGGTACGCCCCGTGCCCGGCCTCCCGCAGCTCCGCCACCACCTCGTCCCACACCCAGGAACCCAGCCAAGCACCCGCCACCAGCACAAAGTTCGCCATGCGCGGCACCGTAGCGCGCGGTCCCGACGGCGGCCCGGGAACCGCCGGGAAACAACACGTGGAGGAAGCGTGGCGGCCGCGCCCGCCGCCGTGCCCGCGCCTCGGCCGCGCCACGGGAGAATGGGGCCGTGAGCACCTCCTGGACCGCCTTCGGCGGCGACCTGCACCTGGACCTCACCGAGCGGCGGGCCGCCGGCGCCGGACTGCGGGCCGCCCTGGAGGACGCGCTGCGCGAGGCCGTCCAGGACGGGCGGCTCGCCCCCGGCACCCGGCTGCCGTCCTCCCGCGCCCTCGGCGAGGATCTCGGGATCGCCCGCAACACCGTGGTCGAGGCGTACGGCCAGCTCACCGCCGAGGGCTGGCTCAGCTCCCGGCAGGGCTCCGGCACCACCGTCGCCCGGCGGACCGTGCCCTCCCCCGCCGTGCGGCCGTCCCGGCCGCCGACGCGTCGGCGCAGCGCCCGCCACGACCTGATGTCCGGTCGGCCCGACCTCTCGCTCTTCCCCCGCACCGCCTGGCTCGCCGCCGCCCGCCGCGCCCTCGCCACCGCGCCGCACGAGGTCCTCGACTACGGCAGCCCGCTCGGCCGGATCGAACTGCGGCAGGCGCTCACCCACTACCTGGCCCGGGTCCGCGGCGTCCGCACCGACCCCGACCACCTGCTCGTCTGCACCGGCGTCACCCAGGGCCTCGGCCTGGTCTGCGCGGCCCTGCGGGACCGCGGCGCCCGCGCGCTGGCCGTCGAGGAGTACGGGCTGCCGCCGCAGCACGCGACCGTCCGGGCCGCCGGGCTCACCACCGTGCCGGTGCCGCTGGACGCGGACGGTGCCCGCGTCGACCTGCTCGACGCCCGGGCCGGCGCCGTCCTGCTCACCCCGGCGCACCAGTACCCCACCGGCGCGGCGCTGTCCGCCGAGCGGCGGGCGGAGGCGGTGCGCTGGGCCCGGGAGCAGGACCGGTACGTCATCGAGGACGACTACGACGGCGAGTTCCGCTACGACCGGCAGCCGCTCGGCGCGATGCAGGCGCTGGACCCGGAACGGGTGGTGTACGCCGGGACGTCCGCCAAGAGCCTCGCGCCGGGCCTGCGGCTGGCCTGGCTGGCCCTGCCCGACGCGCTGGTCGAGCCGGTCGCCCGGCTGAAGTCGCTGGCCGACACGATGTCCCCGGTGCTGGACCAGCTGACGCTGGCGGAGCTGATCACCTCCGGCACGTACGACCGCCACGTGCGGCGCTGCCGCCTGCACTACCGGCGCCGGCGCGACCAGCTGGTGGCGGCGCTCGCCGAGCACGCCCCGCACGTCCGGGTCACCGGCATCGCGGCCGGCCTGCACGCCGTCCTCCAGCTGCCGCCCGGCTCCGCCCCCGAGCCCGAGCTGCTCGCCCGCGCCGAGCGGGCCGGTCTCGCCCTGGGCGGCCTCGGCCTGCACCGTGCCACCGGCCCGGCTCCCGCCGACGCCCCGCCCGCCCTCGTCATCGGCTACGCCACCCCGCCCGACCACGCCTTCCCGGCGGCGGTCCAGGCCCTCTGCGCACTGCTGCGCGGGACCTGAGCGAGCGGTTCGGCCGCTGCCGCGCCGGGCCCGGACGCCGGACGTGCGCCCCCCCCCGGGGTGGGAGGCGGTCGCCCGGGGGTGAGATACTTGGTTGGGCTGGCGCGGTGGAAGAGGGGGTTTTGGGTTCCCGCGCAGGAGG
>NZ_JBHUAF010000011.1:0-37216 GCF_042789895.1 Kitasatospora sp. NPDC056783 | reverse complement strand
CGGGCGTGGGGGGGGGGGGGGGGGGGGCCCCCGCCCCGGGGGGGGGGCGGCGGACGCCGGGGCTTGAACTACTTGTTGCGGCTGCCGAGTTCGAACAGGAGGATGATGAAGCCGGCGAAGGCGTGGCCTCCGACGGTGTAGATCAGCAGGCGGAGGTAGATCCGCTTGTTGGCCCACTTGCCGGCGTCCATGGTCTTCGGGCCGGCCGCAGTGTCGGGGGCGATGGTGGTGGTGGGATCGGCCATGGTGATCTCCTCCGGGGTGTTCTGACGGCGACTCAGTGAATGGCGGCGGGGCCGCCGCCGAGGCAGAGTTCGCCGCCGGGGCTCTGCAACAAGGTGTGGACGAAGAGCAGTTCGACGCCGGTGTCCGATTCGGCGGCGATGCAGTGCGGGGTGAGCGAGTCGTAGTGGGCGGAGTCGCCCACACCGAGGTGGTGGACGCGGTCCCCGAGGGTGACCCGGAGCGCGCCCTTCAGGACGTACAGCCACTCCTCGCCCGGGTGGACCCGGACCACCGCGTCCTGGACGCCCGGCGGGACGTGCACCCGCAGGGCCTGCATGGCGCGGCCCGGGGCCCCGGCCCGGCGGTAGCCCCAGCCACCGGCCCGGCCGGGCTCGATGTCGCCGCCCCGGACGATCGGGTCGGGCTCGGCCAGCGTCTCGCCGAGCAGTCCGGAGACCGAGGTCCCGTACGCGCGGGCGAGCCCGAGCAGGACGGGCAGCGACGGCTGCCGGCGGCCGGTCTCCAGCCGGGACAGATAGGCTGGGGAGAGTCCGACCCGCCCGGCGGCCACCTCCAGCGTGAGGCGACTGCTGAGCCGGTGCTCGCGAAGGCGGGCGGCGAGGCCGGCGACCTCCTGGTCGTCGAGCTGTTCGCCTGCGGCGGCGGCACCGGTGGAGCTGCTGGTCATGTGTCCAGTGGACACCCGCCGTGCCACCCGGGCAAGAAATTTGCCTCAAAGGCAAGGACCCGGGACTTTGGGCCCGGACCCCGCGCTCACGGCCTCGGGATGTTCCGCAGATTGCTCCGGGCCAGGTCGACCATCCGCCCCACGCCGCCCGAGAGCACCGTCCTGCTCGCCGCCAGCGCGAAGCCCTTCAGCTGGGCGGCGGTGATGCGCGGCGGGATGGACAGCGCGTTGGGGTCGGTGACCACGTCCACCAGGGCCGGGCCCGGCCGCTCCAGGGCCTCCGCCAGCACCTCCCGGACCCGGGCCGGATCGGTCACCCGCTTCGCCTGGATGCCCATCGCCCGGGCGATCCCGGCGTAGTCCACGTCCCCGTTGTCGATCTCGGACTCCGGGTAGCCGGAGACCAGCATCTCCAGCTTGATCATGCCGAGCGCGCCGTTGTTGAACACCACCGTCTTCACCGGCAGCCGGTGCTTGGCCACCGTGAGCAGTTCGCCGAGCAGCATGCCGATCCCGCCGTCGCCCGCCATCGCGACCACCTGCCGCCCCGGGCAGGCGAGTTGGGCGCCGATCGCGTGCGGGAGGGCGTTGGCCATCGAGCCGTGCAGGAAGGAGCCGATCACCCGGCGGCGGCCGTTGGGCTGGAGGTAGCGGGCGGCCCAGACGTTGTTCATGCCGGTGTCCACGGTGAACACCGCGTCCTCGGCGGCCACCTCGTCCAGCACCGCCGCGACGTACTCGGGGTGGATCGGCAGGTGCTTCTCGATGTCCCGGGTGTACGCGCCGATCACGTCCTCCAGGGACCGGCAGTGCTTGCGCAGCATGCCGTCCAGGAAGGCGCGGTCGCGCTTGGCGTCCAGCAGCGGCAGCACGGCCCGCAGGGTGGCGGCCACGTCGCCGTGGACGGCCAGGTCCAGCGCGGTGCGGCGGCCGAGCCGGGTGGCGTCGTGGTCGACCTGGACGGTGTGCGCCTGCGGCAGGAAGGAGTCGTACGGGAAGTCGGTGCCGAGCAGCAGCACCAGGTCGGCGGAGTGCAGCGCCTCGTGGCAGGACCCGTAGCCGAGCAGGCCGCTCATCCCGACGTCGTACGGGTTGTCGAACTGGATCCACTCCTTGCCCCGCAGGGAGTGGCCGACCGGCGCGTTCAAGGCCTGCGCGGCCGCCATCACCTCGGCGTGCGCCCCGCGCACCCCGGCCCCGCAGAACAGCGCCACCTTGCGGGCCGCGTTGAGCAGCCGGGCCAGCTCCTGGACCTGGGACCAGGGCGGCGCGGCGACGGCCTGCTCGGTGAGGAAGTGGCTGCTGCCGGTGGGCGCGGTGGCGGACAGCGCGGCGACGTCCCCGGGGAAGGCGAGCACCGAGACGCCGTGCGAGCCGAGCGCATGCTGGATGGCGACCCGCAGCAGCCGGGGCAGCTGGGCGGGGGTGGAGAGCATCTCGCACCAGTTGCTGCAGTCGGTGAACACCCGCTCGGGGTGGGTCTCCTGGAAGAAGCCGGTGCCGATCTGCCCGGACGGGATGTGCGAGGCCAGCGCGAGCACCGGCAGGCCGCTGCGCTGGGCGTCGTACAGGCCCTGGATGAGGTGGGTGTTGCCGGGGCCGCAGGAGCCGGCGCAGACCGCGAGCCGGCCGGAGAGCTCGGCCTCGGCGGCGGCCGCGAAGGCACCGGCCTCCTCGTTGCGCACGTGCACCCAGCCGATGCCGTCGGCCCGGCGGATCGCGTCCACGACGGGGTTGAGGCTGTCGCCCACGACGCCGTAGACCCGCTCCACCCCGGCCTGCCGGAGCACCTCCACCATCTGTTCGGCCACGCTCGCCACGGCTGCGCTCCTTCGGTCGCCACGGGACACCTGCACCCTCCGCCGGGGCGGGGCCGGGCGCAGCCGGGGTGGGCCGGACGGGTGACAGGGGTGCGCGGGAGCTCGCGGGGGCAAGCCGCTACTCCGCCGCCAGGTGGTCCTGCTGGCCGAGCTTGCCCGCCATCAGACCGGCCTGGGGCTGGCGGCGGGCGGGTTCACGGCCCGGGGGCTGGGCGACCCGCTCCTGGGCGGGCGGGACGGTGGTCGGCAGGGTGACCGGGGAGCCGGCCTTGACCTGCACCGCCTCGCCGTCGTGCCGCAGGTGGAGGATGTCGCCGCGGCGCAGCGTGTAGGTCGTCCCGTCGTGGCTGATCCGGACGCCGAGCAGGTGCCCGCGCACCAGCAGCGAGAAGCTCAGCCGCATCAGCCCGGACGGCAGCCGGGGCCGGAACGAGAGCGAGTCGCTGTGGTCGCGCAGCCCGCCGAAGCCGGCCACCAGGGCGATGCAGGCCCCGGCGAGCGAGGCCATGTGCAGGCCGTCGCGGGTGTTGCCGCCGAGGTCGTGCAGGTCCATCAGGGCGGCCTCGGCGGTGTAGTCGTACGCGAGGTCGAGCTGGCCGACCTCGGCGGCGATGACGGCCTGGGTGCAGGCGGAGAGCGAGGAGTCCCGGACGGTCAGCCGCTCGTAGTAGGCGAAGTTGCGGGCCTTCTGCTCGTCGGTGAAGGCGTCCCCGCGCACCTGCATGGCGAGCACCAGGTCGGCCTGCTTGACCACCTGCTTGCGGTACAGGTCGAAGTACGGGTAGTGCAGCAGCAGCGGGTAGTTCTCGGGCGGGGTGTGCTCGAAGTCCCAGACCTGGTGGTGGGTGAAGTCGTCGGCCTGCGGGTGGACGCCGAGCGCCTCGTCGTACGGGATGTACATCGCACCCGCCGCGTCGCGCCAGGCGGCGGTCTCCTCGGTGTCCACGCCGAGCAGGGCGGCCTCGTGGGGGTGGCGGACGGCGGCCTCCGCGGCGGCGCGCAGGTTGGTCTGCGCCATCAGGTTGGTGAAGACGTTGTTGTCCGCCACGGCGCTGTACTCGTCCGGGCCGGTGACGCCCTCGATGCGGAACCTCCCGGCCACGTCGTGGTGGCCGAGCGAGCGCCACATCCGGGCGGTCTCGACGAGGAGTTCGAGCCCGTACTCGCGCTCGAACTCCTCGTCCCCGGTGGCCCGGACGTAGCGGGCGACGGCGGCGGCGATGTCGGCGCCGATGTGGAAGGCCGCGGTGCCGGCCGGCCAGTACCCGGAGCACTCCTCGCCGCGGATCGTCCGCCACGGGAACACCGCGCCGGACAGGCCGAGTTGGACCGCCCGCTCACGGGCCAGCGGCAGGGTGGTGTGCCGCCAGCGCAGCGCCTGGTTGACGGCGGCGGGCAGGCAGTAGGTGAGCACCGGCAGGACGAAGGTCTCGGTGTCCCAGAAGCTGTGGCCGTCGTAGCCGGGCCCGGTCAGGCCCTTGGCGGGGATGGCCCGCTCCTCGCTGCGGGCGCCGGCCTGGAGGACGTGGAAGACGGCGAACCGGACGGCCTGCTGGAGTTCGACGTCGCCCTCGATCTCGATGTCGCTGCTCTCCCAGAACTCCTTGAGGAATTCGGCCTGTTCGGCGATCAGCCCGTCCCACCCGGTGTACCGGGCGGCGGTCAGCGCGGCCTCCACCTGGTCCCGGACGGCGGGCAGCGAGCGGGTGCCGGACCAGCCGTAGGCCATGAACTTGACCAGCCGCAGCCGCTGTCCGGCCTTGAGCACGGTGGTGACGCTGATCCGGCAGTGGTCGGACTCGGACTCGGCGACGGTGTCGAACTCCTCCGGGCCGTCGATGACGTGGTCCATCCCGGCCGCGACCCGGATGCCGCTGTAGCGGGTGCGGTGCACCAGGACGGCCTTGGTGTCACTGGCGTGGTGCGCCTCGGGGTGCAGCGGCGCCTCCAGCACGGCGGCGACCCGCGGATCCCCCTCGGGGCCGCCGGGCAGCTGCTCGTTGGCGACCAGCTCGGACTGGAGCACCATCCGCACCGGGCCGTCCACCGCCTCGACGCTGTACTCGACGGCGGCGATGGCGCGCTGGGTGAGCGAGACCAGCCGGGAGGAGCGCACCCTGATCGTCCGCCCGGCCGGGGAGGTCCACTCGGCCTCTCGGTGCAGCATTCCCTCGCGGAAGTCCAACCAGCGCTTGTGGCTGACGAGTTCGCCGTAGCGAAGGTCGAAGGGCTCGTCGTCCACCAGCAGCCGGATGATCTTGCCGTTGGTCACGTTGATGACGCTCTGGCTGGACTCCGGGTAGCCGTAGCCGCCCTCGCCGTACGGCAGCGGGCGCAGCTCGAAGACGCCGTTGAGGTAGGTGCCGGGCAGGCCGTGCGGCTCGCCCTCGTCCAGGTTGGCGCGCAGGCCGATGTGCCCGTTGGAGAGCGCGAACACGGACTCGGCGCGGGCCAGCGAGGCCAGGTCCAGGCCGTGCTCGGTGATCTGCCAGGGGTCGATCGTGAAGTTGTCCGAGGGACTCATGCGCCCACCTCGCCGCACCCGGCGGGGGCATCCGCCCCCGCGCGCCTCTCGATTCCCCGCTCGCCGCGCTCGCTCACGCCCGCTCCCCCAGCAGCTCGGAGAGGTCCTGGACGACCACGGTGGCGCCGTCCCGGCGCAGTTCGGCCGCCTGGCCGACGCGGTCCACGCCGACCACCGCGCCGAAGCCGCCGGCCCGGCCGGAGGCGACCCCGGCGAGCGCGTCCTCGAAGACCGCGGCATGGGCCGGCTCGACGCCGAGGGCGCGGGCGGCGTACAGGTAGGTGTCGGGCGCGGGCTTGCCGGGCAGGCCCGCGTCCTTGGCGACGTTGCCGTCCACGATCACCTCGAACAGTTCCTCGATGCCGGCCGCCCGCAGCACGTCGCGGCAGTTGGCGCTGGAGGAGACCACCGCGCTCGGCAGTCCGGCCGCGCGCAGCCGGTGCACGTAGTCGACCGAGCCCTGGTACGGCTGGACTCCCTGTTCCCGGATCAGCCGTAGCACGGTGTCATTCTTGGCCCGGCTGATCCCTTGCACGGTACGGGAGTTGGGTGGATCGTCCGGGGTGCCCTCGGGCAGTTCGATGCCCCGGCTGAGCAGGAAGGCGCGGGTGCCGTCCAGGCGCGGGCGGCCGTCCACGTGGGTGTCGTAGTCGGCGACGGCGTCGAAGGGGACGAACTGCCCACCGGTGCGGGCGGCTTCGGCGCGCAGGAAGGTGTCGAAGGTGTCCTTCCAGGCCGCGGCGTGCACCTTCGCGGTCTGGGTGAGCACCCCGTCGAGGTCGAAGAGGAAAGCACGGATGTCGTCCGGTAGCCCCAGCATGGGTGCAGTCTTACCCGGGAAGGCGGGGGATGCCTCCCATTCCCGGCGGCGCGTCGCGGGAAGGGCGGCTTCCGGCCGCCCGCTGCCGCCCGCCGCTGCCCGCTGCCGCCCGCCGCACCGGGGCCCGGCTCCGCCCCGGCGCGGCCGGGTGCGGCTACGGGGAGTCGGGCATCTGCGCCTCGGGCGACTGGATCACGGCGAAGACCGCGCCCTGCGGGTCGTCGACCACGGCCATCCGGCCGGCCTGCATGTCGAACGGCGGCTGGATCACCGAGCCGCCGGCCTTGACCAGGGCGTCCACCGTGGAGTCGGCGTCGTCGACCAGGAAGTACGTCATCCAGTGCGAGGGGGTGTCGGACGCCAGGTACGTCGGGACCGCCTGCATGCCGCCCACCGTGCGGTCGCCGACGTTGAGCGAGAAGTAGCCGTCCATGCCCTGGATGGTGGCCGGGCGCAGCCCCAGGGCCGGCTGGTAGAAGCGGCCGGCCGCGTCGGTGTCGGCGGTGTTGAGCTCGTTCCAGACCAGTGCGCCGGGCTCGTTGACCACGCCCGCGCCGATGAAGTCCATCGCCTGCCAGACCCCGAACACCGCGCCGGTCGGGTCGGCGGCGACCAGCATCCGGCCGATCGTGCCGACGTCCATCGGGTCGTACAGGACGGTGCCGCCGGCCTCGGCGATGGACGTCCTGGCCGCGTCGGCGTCGTCCGAGGCGAGGTAGGTGGTCCAGGCGACCGGCGGCGTCGGCTGCCCCTCGGGCGCCATCCGCGCCATGATCCCGGCGACCGGCCTGCCGTTGAGCGTGCACACGGCGTAGCCGCCGAACTCGGCCGGGCCGACCTCGCCCTGCCAGCCGAACAGGTCGCGGTAGAAGTCGAGCGCGGCCTGCTGGTCGCTCGCCATCAGGTCGACCCAGCACGGGGTGCCGGGCTTGTACGGATCGGTGACTACGGGCATTGCTGGGCCTCCCGGAGGCGGTGGTGGCCGGCTGTGGTGGTCGGGGCGGTCGGGCCCTCGGATCGGGTCGGGGCCGTCGCACCGGTCGGGCCGTCGGGTCGCCGGACCGGCCGGGCCCCGCGGGGTCCGGCACCGGCCGGGACGACGGCGGTACACCGCCACCATCGGCCCGCCGCCGCGATCCCGCCACCGGACGGCGCCCTGGCGGGCGACCGGCGGCCGCGGGGGGCACGGAGGTCACGGGGTCACGGGGTCACGGGGTCACGGGGTCACGGGCCGTCGTGGCGGTGCGCGGTGACGAAGTACGGCTGCACCTTGCCGCTCTGGGCGTAGTCCTTGAGCCGGACCAGGAGTTCGGCCCAGGTGCCGGCCACCGCCGGGACGCCGTCCTCGCTGCCCGGCTGCCAGCCACCGTGCCGGAACAGCAGCCGGGTGTGCTCGGCCGGGGCCGGCCGGCCGGGCGCCGCGGGGTGGTCCGGCGCGGCGGGATGGTTCGGCGCGGCGGGGTGATCCGGCGCGGCGGGGTGATCCGGCGCGGCGGGCCGGTCCGGTACGACGGGCCGGTCGGGTGACGCGGGCCGGTCCGCCAGTTCCCAGCTGATCCAGGTGCCGGCCCAGTGCGGCGGGAAGGACCCGGCGTTGGTCCACACCACCCGGTCCCGGTCGGCCCGCTCCACCCGCAGCCGGAACGGCTCCGGGACGTCGGGGAAGTCGAACAGCAGCACGTCCCCGTCCCGGTCCACGGCGGTCGTCCACCAGGCGGTCAGCCCGTCGTGCGTGGTGAGCGCGGCCAGCACCACCTCCCGGGGCGCGGCGATGTCGAGCTGGAGGGCGATCTCGGGCATGGGGTCCGCCTTTCGCGGTGACCGCGGGCACGTGCGGTCCCCTCCCGGCCCACCATGGCACGACCCCCGGGCCCGCGCGCCCCGGAGGGCGCCGGCCCGGGGGTCTCCCGTGCTGCCGTACGGCGGCCTCGGTCAGCCGCCGCTGCCGTAGCTGGTGTTCGCGCAGATGTCGTCGTCCGCCGAGCGGGCGTCGTTGGTGATGGTGGTCGGCAGCGGCTGCGGGGGCGCCTGGACCCCCGGGGTGGTCGGCGCCGCGCCGGCGGGCGCGCCGGAGGCCATCCCCGCCGCGGCCGCGTAGTCCTGCCCGACGATCACCGAGATGCCCCGCGAGCTGCTGGTCTCCAGGCTGGCGCCCGGGAACAGTTCGGCGACCTTCTCGGCGTTCGCCTTCTGCCCTGAGCCGTACTCGATCGTGGTGGTCTTGTACTTGGTGCTCATCGCCTGGCCGGCCGTGCTCGCGGTGAACTTGGCGCCCTTCAGCAGCTCGGTCCCCTTGCCCGCCAGTCCGTTGACGGTCGTGCCGTTGTAGACGGCCACCCTGATCGCGGAGTTGGCCGCGTCCCCGGCCGGGGCGGGCGGGGTGGTGGCGGGCGCGGGCTGCTGCGGGGCCGGAGCGGTGGTGCCGCCGGCCGGGGCGTCCGGCTGCTGGCCGGTGGCGTTCTGGCCGTCGATGGTCTGGTCGGCCTTGAGGGTCTCCCAGAGCTTGTTGGCGTCGGCCTCGACCAGGTCGATGTTCTTGTCCTGGGTCCGGTAACGCCAGGGCGCCGTAACGAACTTGAGGTTGTGCATGTCGATGTTCTTCAGCGACAGGCCGAAGGACAGCAGCTTGTCCGCCGAGTCCAGACCCGGGTCGACGGTCAGCGACTTGGTGGCGGCGTCGGCCAGCGGAAGGAGGGTGGTGGGGTTCATCCCCTCCTTCTTGATCTTGGTGGCGAGCGAACTGAGGAACGCCTGCTGGCGCATCATCCGGCCGATGTCCGAGCCGTCGCCGATGCCGTGCCGCAGCCGGACGTAGTCGAGCGCCTGCTGGCCCTCCACCGTCTGCTTGCCCTGCGGCAGGACCACGTCGCCCTTCTTGGGCAGCTTGGGGTTGATGTCCCCCTCGTAGATCGGCTTCGGCAGGCAGATGTCCACGCCGCCCACGGCCTTGGTCATCGCCGCGAAGCCGTTGAAGTCGACCACCAGGGTGTGGTCGACCCGGATGCCGGTGACCTTCTCCACGGTGTTCTGGGTGCAGGCCGGGTTGCCGTCGTCGCTGCCGCCCATCGAGAAGGCCGCGTTGAACAGGTCGGTGTTCCCGCCCTTGGTCCACTTGCCGTTGGGCAGCTTGCAGGACGGCATCTGGACCATCGCGTTGCGCGGGATCGAGATGCCCACGGCGTGCTTGTGGTCGGCGTAGACGTGCAGCAGGATCGTGGTGTCCGAGCGCGCGCCGCCGTCCTCGCCGCCGCCGAGGTCGGAGTTGTTCTTGCCGCGGCTGTCCGACCCGATCAGCAGCACGTTGACCGGCTTGTTGCCGTCCGCGTCGGCCTGCGCCTCCGGCGGGCGGTTGCGCGCTATCGCGTCGCCGTCGAAGGACTTGATGTTGGCGTTCAGCTTGAGGTAGATCGCGCCGCCGACACCGGCCAGGACCACCAGCACGCCCGCCGTCGACCAGGCGACGATCTTCTTCACGTTCTTCTTGGGCTTGGCGCCCTTGCGCGCGGCCGCCCGGCCACCGCTCGCCTCCGCCTTGCCGCCGCCACCGCCGCCGCCGCCGCTGCGGCCGCCCTTGCCCTGGCCGGCGCGGCGAGCCTCCGCCCGGCCGCCGGAACGCGGCGGCGGCACGGCACCGCTGTCCTTCGCGCCTCCGGTCGTGAGCGCCCCGGGCTCGTCCTCGCCCCGAGCCGGGCCCTCGCCCCACTGACCTGACATGCGCGTACCTTTCACCGACGGAAGCGACGCCCCTGACGATCCGGCGCACCGCACACAGGGAGACGGCCCGGGCCGTTCCCAGGTTGCACATACGACCGTCAGCCCTATCGACGATCGCGACTTCCGATCATATTTAGGCCCAACGCGATCACCGACCTCCGGCCCGTGGGCAACCCCACCGATCAACGGATGACACCCACGCAGAGCACCCGAAATCGCATGATTCCGGTGTGACTCACACCACTTCACGGCTCCCGCGCCAGCCCGGAATCCGCCCGCCGGCCCGGCTGCCGTGCAGACCGGGCCGCCGACCCGTACCCGCGGGGGGAGTTGTCGCCCTGCCCGGGGAGCGTCGCGCCCGCGCCCCGGACGGTGACGACCCGGCACCCGGCGTCGGGCCGCCCGGCGAAGGGGCGGAAACACGACAGCACCCCGGCGTCCACGACGACCGGGGTGCTGCCCGAACCACGGTGGGCCACCAGGGGCTCGAACCCTGAACCTACGGATTAAAAGTCCGCAGCTCTGCCAATTGAGCTAGTGGCCCGCGGCCCTCACGCGCCGGGAGTGCCGGGTGGGAGGACCACGGCGATCCTACCCGGTGGGGCCCCGGGCTCCGCCAGTGGATTGCGCGGCGTGCCGGGGCCGTGGAGCCGCCCTTGAGGCGGGGTGTAGTGGGCGGCGCGGACGCGGCGGACCCAGTCCTCTGCGGCGCGCCGGTCCGGGGCGGCGGGCAGGGCTCCGGGACGGGCGAGGCGGTCGGCGGCGTCGGCGAGCAGCGACTCGGCGAGGGCCGGGCGGTCGGCGAGGCGTTCGCCGAGGTCACGGACGCGTTCGGGGTCGGGCAGCCGGATCGGGTTGCGGCCGGTCTCGTGCAGGCGGACGGCCTGCTCGACCAGCCGGACCAGGTGCCGGGCGTGCTTGGCGGCCCGCCGACGGGTGGTCGCGTCGGCGGTGTCGCGGGTGAGCAGCTTGCGGAACTGCTGCTCCGCGTAGCCGAGATAGGCCTTCCGTACGGCGGGGGCGCTGAGGAAGGAGGAGCGCAGGCCGACCAGTTCGTCGCCGAGCGGGGTGCGGACCTCGTACAGGTCGTCCGGCAGCCAGACCAGCTCGGAGGCGGTCGGATTGCAGTTCAGCGCCAGTCGGCACCACTTGGCGGCCTCGTGCAGGGTGACGTCGGGCTCCGTGGTGACGTGGGACTCGGCCGGGCGGTCGAGGCCGTGCAACTCCTCGGTGGGGACGGCGAACAGGCCCAGCCGGTCGACGTCCGAGCCGGCGTGGGCGAAGCCGTACGCGGTGGAGCCGACGACGCCGGAGAGCAGGACGGTGCCGGGGATGCCCGGAAGCGGGACGATGCCGGGAACGGCGTGGTCGGCGGGCACGGGCGGGCTCCCCTCGGAACGTACGGACGGATACCGCATCCTCGCCCGAGCGGGCCGCGCCGGGCGAGCGAATTCCGGTCCGGGGCCCGGCCACCCGCCGATACTGGGCCCATGGAGCACCACCCTCACCCCGATCCCCCCGTCGACAAGCTGCGCGCCTGGTGGTCGCGCCGGCAGTGGCTGGACGGCCCGCGCACCGGCGCCTCCGCCGCCGAGGTGCTGGCCGCCACCGGCTGGGCCCGCTCGGTGGGCGGCGCGGCGCCGTACCTGGGCCTGTTCGCCCGGGCCGGGCTCGGCCGGGCGGCGGTCGACGCGGCGGTGGCCCGGCTGGAGGTGCACGAGCTGCCGGCCGCGCGCGGCTGCACGTACGTACTGCCGGCCGGCGACTTCGCGCTCGGCCTCGCCGTCGGCGCGGCCGCCCCGGCGGGCGAACTGGCCGCGGCGGACAAGCACCTGGGGGTCGGCCGGGACGAGGTGGAGAAGCTCTGCCTGGCCGTCGAGCAGGTGCTCTCCGAGGACGAGCCGCTGGCGCCCGCCGCGATCCGGGAGGCGGTCGGCGACGCCGTCCGGCCGCTCGGCGAGCCGGGGCGCAAGCGCGGCCTCACCACCACCCTGCCGCTCGCCCTCGGGCTGATGCGGTCGCGCGGCCGGATCCGCCGGGTGCCCGTCAACGGCCGTCTGGACCAACAGCGTTACGACTACGTCGGCTGGGACCAGCCGGCCGCCGGGGACGCCGCCGACCTCGCCCGCCGCTACTTCGCCTGGGCCGGCCCGGCCACCCTCCGGCACTTCCGCTGGTTCTCCGGCTTCACCGCCGCCACCGCCCGCCGCGCCGTCGCCGAGGCCGGGCTGGTGCCGGTCGCGCCCGGCTCGGAGCTGCTGCTTCCGCCCGGACTCACCGAGGAGTTCGCCGGGTTCGAGGTGCCCGACGAGCCGCACCACACCCTGCTGGCGGGCATCGACGGCATCCACCTGCTGCACCGCGAACTGCCCCGGCTGCTCGACCCCGCCGACGCCGCCCGCCCGCTGCCCGCCGGCCGGGCCGGGCGCGTCTTCGGCGGCGAGGCCGACCCGCAGACCCACGTGGTGCTCGACCGCGGCCGGATCGTCGGGCTCTGGGAGTACGACACCGAGCGCGCCGAGATCGTCCTGCTGCCCTTCGTCCCGCTCGACGACGCCCTGCGGGAGGCGGTGGCCCGCACCGAGGCGTTCGTCCGGGACGACCTCGGCGACGCCCGCGGCTTCAGCCTCGACTCGCCGAAGAGCCGCGCTCCGAGGATCGCCGCGCTGCGGGCCGCCGGGGCGGCGGCGCAACCGGCCGGGCGGGCGTGACCAGGCAGACGGGCGTGACCCGCCGGGCGGGCGTGACCAGGCAGACGGGCGGGTAGCGTACCGGCCATGTCGACCACCACCACCGACGAGGTCCTGATCGTCACCGGCGCCGGGCGCGGCATCGGCGCCGCCACCGCCCTGCTGGCCGCCCGCCGCGGCTACCGGGTCTGCGTCAACTACCGCGCCGACGAGGCCTCGGCCACCGCCGTCGTGGACGCGATCCGGGCCGGGGGCGGCACCGCCCTGGCGGTCCGCGCCGACGTCACCCGCACCACCGAGGTGGAGCGGCTGTTCACCACCGTCGACCGCGAACTCGGCCCGCTCACCGGGCTGGTGAACAACGCCGGCACGCTGGAGAAGCAGTGCCGGCTGGAGGACATCGACGAGGACCGGCTGAACCGGATCTGGGCCGCCAACATCACCGGCCCGTTCCTCTGCGCGGCCCAGGCCGTCCGCCGGATGTCCACCCGGTACGGCGGGCGCGGCGGCGCCATCGTCAACGTCGGCTCGGCCGCCTCCCGGATCGGCTCGCCGAACGAGTACGTCGACTACGCGGCCGCCAAGGGCGCGGTGGACTCGATGACCCGCGGTCTCGCCCTGGAGGTCGCAGCCGAGGGCATCCGGGTCAACACCGTCCGGCCCGGGCTGATCCGCACCGACATCCACGCGCTCGGCGGCGAGCCCGGCCGGGTCGACCGGGTCGCGCCCAACCTGCCGATGCGCCGCGGCGGGCAGCCGGAAGAGGTCGCCGAGGCGATCCTCTTCCTGCTCTCCCCCGCGGCCTCGTACACCACGGGGGCGTTCCTGGAGGTCTCGGGCGGCCGCTGAACAGCCGGTTTCGGACAGCGCCGCCCCGCCACCGAGCGGTCCCCTCCGGTTTCCTTCCCCCGGCCCGCCCCCGCCCGTACCGTGGTGGCCATGACCGATGCCTTCATCGACATCCCCGGGGTGCGCAACTTCCGTGACGCGGGCGGGGTCGGCGCCCTCCGCCGGGGCGTGCTGTACCGCTCCGGGTCGTTCCACACCCTCACCGAGGAGGGCGCCCGGCGGCTCAAGGCCCTCGGCCTGCGGACGGTGTTCGACCTGCGCAGCCCGTTCGAGCTGGACACCTGGCCGGACCAGCGGTTCGACCTCGACCACGAGACCCTCAACCTGCCGACCCTGCCCGACAACCGCGGGGACGGCCGGTACTGGCCCGAGGACCAGGCCGCCCTCTACCCCTTCATGGCCGAGACCGCCGGCCCCTCGCTCGCCGCCGTCGTCCGCCGCCTCGCCGCGCCCCGGTCACCGGCCGCCGTCGTCCACTGCGCCGTCGGCAAGGACCGCACCGGCCTCACCATCGCCGTCCTCCAGTCCCTGCTGGACGCCACCGAGGCCGAGATCACCGCCGACTTCCTGCTCTCCAACCTCGGTCTCGGCCTCGACAAGGGCCCCGTCCCGTACATCGACGAGGCCGGCGCCGAACGCCTCTCCCGCCCGGTCGGCGCCGAACTCCTCGCCTCCTCCCTGGCCTGGATCCACGACCGCCACGGCACCATCCCCGGCTACCTCCGCCACCACGGCGCCACCGAGGCCGAACTCACCGCCGTCCGCGCCAACCTCTCGGTGTGAACCAGGGCGTGTCCGACGAACGCCGGGCACCCGGCGGAAATGGACGGACACGCCCTAGGACCGGCGCTCGAAGCGCCACCACTGGGTCGGGGCGTCGACGTCCTCCCACTGGTGGACGTCGGCCTCCGGGCGCTCGCCCGCCGTCAGGGGCTTGCCGCTGATGAAGCTGCTGACGGTGTAGGTGCCCGGGGCGTCGACGTGGGCCTCCAGCAGCCACTCCTGGGCGCCGAAGGCGTTCGCGGACCACTGCTGGATCCGGACGCCGTCCTCCGTCGAGGCGCCGGTGACGTCCAGGCGCTTGCCGCTGCCGGCGTTCTCGATGAAGAACAGCGCGCCGCCCGGGTGGACGGCGGTGAGGCGCCAGAGCTGGGCGTCGGTGCCGTCGTCCGGGCCGAGGACGATCCGGGCGCCGCCGCGCCGGGAGCCGTCGGCGACCCGCAGCAGCAGGCCGCTGCCGACGTTGCGGACGAGGTAGCTGCCGTCGGTGATCGCGGAGTCGGTCGTGCTGTCAGTCACGGTCGAAGTCTGCCACCGGGCACCGACAGGCCCGGTCGGGCCGGCGGTCCGGGGCGCGGGACGTTTCCGGTGGACGGACCCGGCCCCCTATGCTGCGGCGAATGTCCACCGAGCAGATACCGTCGCACCGTCAACAGCCCACGTTCACCGATGCCGTGGCCGCCCTGGAGGCCGTGGTCGCGGCCGGGGACGACGAGGGGTTCGGGCCCGCCCTCGGCCTGGTCGGCGGGCTGTTCGGCGCGGCCGATCCGGCGGAGCGGGTGACGGCCGGTCCCCGGCTGGCCGCGCTGCTGCCGGACGCCCCGCCGTTCCCCCGCGCCCACCTGGCCATGGTGGTGGGCGCCTGCGTCGAGTACGGCGCCGACCCGGTCGCTTGTTCCGGCCCGGTGCTGGCCGGCCTGCGCGGGGCGCTGACCGGCGCGCAGTTGCTGGTGCGGCGCTGGGCCGCCACCGGCGGCGGCCCGCTGCCCAGCGCGGAGGACGGCGATCCGGCCGAGGCGCACGAGCGGATAGCCGACCCGGCACACCTGGACGACTGGCACGCGCACCTGGCCGTGGTCGCCTGGTGGACGCTGCACCTGTGGCAACAGGCGGCCTGGGCGGTGTACGCGCACGGCGAGGTCCGGGCCGAGGCCCGCGCCTCGGGGGTGACCGAGGTGATCCTGGAGCTGTTCGAGCGCTACCAGGGCGGGCAGCACGACTTCAAGGGCCTCGTCCACCTGGCGCTGGTGCTGGACGACGAGCCGTTGCTGGTGCTCGACCGCCCCACCGCCACCGGCTACCTGCTGCGGATGACCGGCCTGAGCGACACCTTCCAACTGCACACCCTGCTCGCCGACGTGCTGGTCGGCGGTGGCCACCTGCCCGGCACCCCGCAGGACCCGGAGGTCGTGGCGCTGGCCCGGACGGCGTTCCTGGACGGCCGCCGGGTGATCGCCACCGGCGCGTTCAACCTGGTCGCGCCGGACGGCTCCTGGATCTGGAACGAGGGGACGCCGAGCGACATCCCGGTGGTGGACGGCGTGCGCACCCTGGTGCTGGAGCCGCTGCCGTACGAGCGCAGCTGGTCGGCCGGGCGGTTCATCCAGGAGGTCCCGGGGGACCTGCGGCTGGAGCGGGTGCTCGACCAGGCGGAGGCCGCCCGCCGGCTGGCCGCCACCACGCCGGGGCAGTCGGCCGCCGAGGCGTTCCGGTAGGGCCCGTCCGGGCGGTCGGCGCGGCACCGGGAACGGTCGGCCGGCGCGGCACCGGGAACGGCCGGTCGGCGCGGCACCGGGAACGGCCGGCGAGGCGTGCCCCGGGGGGAGGCCCCGGCAGCGTCGTTCGTCCACCGGGTTATGGTCGGAATCCTGGTCGGACAACCGACCCGGCCCCGACGAGTGGAGTCGACGATGGCGAAGGTCCCGAACGTGCTCACGGCCGCCGCGCCCGCCGCGCTGACCGCGGCGAGCGGTCTGGTCGGCGGTTACGGCGTCGCCCGCTGGAGCGGTCGGCGCGAACTGGGCGGCGCGGTGCTGGCGGTGGCCGGCGCCGGGGCGGCGGCGCAGTGGCGCCGGACCGCGGGGACCGGCACCGCCGCGGCGCTGACCGGCCTGTACGTGGCGGCCTTCGGCGGCTCCCACCCGCTGGCGAAGAGGATCGGCGCCTGGCCGTCCGTCCTCGCCGTGACCGGCGTGGTCGCGGTGGCGTCCACCGCCGCGACGGCGCTCCGCGCCCGGAAGAGGTAGGCGCCGGCCGGAAGCGGTCGGCTACCGGCCCGTCGCGGGGAACCGGGCCTCGAAGGCGGCCCGGTTCGCCGAGACCGGCGAGCGGTCCCAGACCGCGAACACCACCCGTTCGAAGGCCGCCCCGTACCGGGCCAGCGCCTCCTCGAAGGCCTCGGCGACCTGTGCCGGGTCGTTGCGGAACACCCCGCAGCCCCAGGCGCCGAGCACCAGGGCGCGCACTTCGTGCCGGGCGGCCGCCGCGAGCACCCGTACGGCCCGCTCGGCGAGCACGCCGCGGACGTCCGTCCCGGCCGAACGCCGCTCCAGCTGACCGGCGTTGGGCGCGGGCGAGGTCAGGAAGGTGACCGGATACGGCCGCGCCAGCAGTTCGCCGCGCCCGTCCCGGATCACCGGCACCGCCGGCGAGACGATCACCCGGTGGCTGTACCGGAGGTCGGTGGAGGCCCGGTGCGCCGCGTAGTAGTCCGGCGCCTCCAGCAGGCAGCTGTACAGCAGCGCGCTCCGGCACAGGTCCTCTTCCTGGGCGCGGGCCCCGCGCAGGTAGCCGCCGCCGGGGTTGCGCGCGGAGGCGAAGTTCAGCACCCCGACCGGGCCCGCTCCGGCGTCGACCAGTCGGCGGGCGGCCTGGACGCTCCCCTCGGCCGTCACCTCGACCCGGCCGTCCAGCGGCCCCGGACCGCGGTCACCGGCGGCCAGCAGCGCGTCCAGGGCCTCCGGCGCGTACGACACCGTGCCGGCCTTCGCCGCCGCCGACTCCTCCCCCAGTCGCACGAGTTCGCCCCCGGCCGTCCGGTAGCTCCCCCGCTCGGCGATCTCCTCGTTCACCCTCGCCACGTCGTGCAGTCGGCTGCTCATGGCCGTGACGCTACGGGACTACCGTCGCCGCACGCCACAGGTTATTCTCACCTCCAGAACAACACCTCAGGGGGGCACGGCGAGGTGTGCGGGGGAACGCGAAGGGCCCGCTCCGGGGTACGGAGCGGGCCCTTCGTGGGTTCAGCCTGGCCGGCGGTCGACTACCGCCGGTGCGGCGTCAGTTCTTCCAGCGCGGCTTGCGGTCGTCGCCGCCGAAGGAACGGCCACCGCGGTCGTCGCGGTCACGGCCACCGCCGAAACCACCCGAACGACGGTCATCGCGGTCGCGGCCACCGCCGAAACCACCCGAACGACGGTCGTCACGGTCCGAACGACGGTCGTCGCGGTCGCGGTCACGGCCGAAGGCCGGACGCTCGCCGCGCGCCTCGCGGTACGACGGGGCACGCTCCTCGCCCTGCGGCGCGGCGGCCGGAGCCTCCGCGGCCGGGGCGGCCTCGGCCTCGGACTGCTCGCCGGACTCGGCCTCGGCGGCCGGCTCCTCGTCCTCGATGCCCAGCTCGGCCCGCTCGCGCGCCGCACGGGCGGCCAGGCGGTCGGCCTCCTCGCGCAGCTCGGTGGCGCGGCGCTGCGCGCGCTCCAGCTGGCGGGTCATGTCGGCGATCTCGCGCTCGGCGGCACCGGCGATGTTGGCGGCGCTCTCGGCCTGGACCTCGGTCAGCGAACGGGCGCCGGTGATCTTGGCGACCTCCGCGTCGAAGGCGTGGTCGAGGATGTGGCGCGAGGCGTCCACGCCCGCGTCCTCCATCAGCCGGAAGACGCCACGGCGCTGGTGCGGCAGCACCAGGGTGACGACGGCGCCGGAGCGGCCGGCCCGCGCGGTGCGGCCGGAGCGGTGCAGGTAGTCCTTGTGGTCGCCGGCCGGGTCCACGTTGAGGACCAGGTCGATGCCGTCGACGTGGATGCCGCGGGCGGCGACGTCGGTGGCGACGACGACGTTGGTGTAGCCGTCCTTGAAGTCGCCGAGGACGCGGGTACGGGCGCCCTGGGTCATGCCGCCGTGCAGCGCGTCGGCCTTCACGCCGGCCTCGATGAGCTGCTCGGCGACGCGGTCGGCGCCCATCTGGGTGCGGACGAAGATGATCGTGCGGCCCTTGCGGGCGGCGATCGCGTTGGTGATCGGCGCCTTGTCCTTGGGCTTCACCACGAGGATGTGGTGGGTCATGGTGGTGACCGCGCCGGCCGACGGGTCGACCTCGTGGGTGACCGGGTTCTTCAGGTAGCGCTTGACCAGGGTGTCGATCTCGTTCTCCAGGGTGGCGGAGAACAGCAGGCGCTGGCCGCCGGCCGGCACCTTGTCGAGGATCTCGGTGACCTCGGGCAGGAAGCCCATGTCGGCCATCTGGTCGGCCTCGTCGAGCACGACGGTCTTGACGTCGTCCAGCTTGGCGGAGCCGCGGTTGAGCAGGTCGCGCAGACGGCCGGGGGTGGCGACCAGGACGTCGACGCCGCGCTCCAGCGCGTAGATCTGGTTCGACATCGAGGTGCCGCCGCAGACGACCTTGAGGCGCAGGCCGAGCACCGAGCCGAACGGCTCCAGGGCGTCGGCGACCTGCATGGCCAGCTCGCGGGTCGGGACGAGGATCAGGCCGCGCGGGTGCTTGGGCTTGGTGCGCTCGCCGTCGGCGAGGCGGGTGAGCAGCGGCAGACCGAAGCTCAGGGTCTTGCCGGAGCCGGTGCGGCCACGGCCCAGCACGTCCTTGCCGTCCAGCGCGTCCGGGATGGTCGCGGCCTGGATCGGGAACGGGGTGGTGACGCCGCGCTTGGCGAGGGCGCGCACCACGTCGTCGTGCAGGCCCAGGTCGCCGAAGGTGATGGTGGGCTCGGCGGCCGCCTCCTCGGTGGCCTCCACGGCCTCGGCGATCACCTCGTCCGCGGCGGTGTCGAGGGTGTCGTTGGTGTCGGTGACATCGGCGGCGGCCTCGTTCGCGGGCATGGCGAAGCGGGCGTCGTCAACGAGAGACATGCAAAACCTTCCGGAAGTGGCACGCGCCAAAGTCCGGGGTTCTGTTTCACAACCGCCTCTATGCGGTCAGCCACGGATCGCCGGAACGCGCCAAGGGCGCCGATGGGAATAGGGCGCCAGTCAAATGAATCAAACGAACGATCTACCACCATAGAGGAGCCTCGGGATCAGAGGCAAACTCCCTGCTCAACAACCTAGTGTGAGACACCTCTCGGGCTCGGGGCCGAAGAACCGGAGCTTCCGGAGGACGGATCCGGGGCCGGCGGGACGGTCGCGGCGGGCGAGCTGTGCTCCGGCGCGGGAGTGCTCGACGGGTGGTTGCTCGGGGTCGCCGAAGGAGTGCCGGCCGAACCGCCGCCGGAGCGGCCCTCCCCGGTGCCGCCCGCCCCGCCGGCCCCTCCGGAGCCCCCGGACGCCGGTCCGCCGGGGTGCGGCACGGGGCTGGTGTTCGAACCGCCCGACGAACCGCCGCCCGGCCCGCCGTCGGGAGCGCCCGACCCCGGTACCGGCACCACGCCGGCCACCGAGCCGCTCGCCCCGGACACCGCGTCGCCGGGCACCGAGGTGGTGGACCCGCCCGGCCCGCCGTCGCCCTGGAGGCCTCCCGTCCGCTCCGGGTGCCCGGACGTCCCGCCGGGGTGCCCGGCGCCCGGCGAGGCCGAGGGCACGCCCGTCGCCCCCGGCTTGGCCGCCGGTCCGGCCTGCCCGACCGGTGCCACGCCGTGCTTCTCCTCCGCGGCCGGACCGACCGACATGCACCCGGTCAGCCCGAGTCCGGCCACCGTCAGCAGCGCCGCCGCCCGTACCGCGCGCGAGCGCGGGACCGTCGCCTCCCGCCCCCGGGCCGTGCCGGCCGCGGCCATCCGCACCCGTACCGCCCGCACCGCTCGTGCCGCCCGCACCGCCCGTACCGAAGCCACTGAGGTCCCTCTCTACCGCCCCACCCGGGCCGCCCACTCGCGCGCGGCCGCTTTCGGTGCCCAACGCGCGCCCGGCCCGGCGGGACACGGGCAGCGGGCAAGCTCGCCCGGCAGGAGGGGCGGAGCCGGGTGGGGCGGGCGTCGCCGCGCGCCGAGGCGGAACCCTGGAGCGCCGCGGCTCAGCCCCGGAGCGCCGCGGGTCAGCCCCAGAGCGCCACGGCCAGCTCCGCGCCGGCGTAGACCGCGGCCAGCCCGGCCGCCACGCTGCCGGCCACGTTGGCCAGCGCGTACCGCCCGGCGCCGGTCTCGGCCAGCCGCAGGGTCTCGTACGAGAAGGTCGAGTAGGTCGTCAGCGCCCCGCACAGCCCCGTCCCCAGCAGCAGCTGAAGGTGCGAGGAGGCCGCTCCCGCCGCCACCGCTCCGGTCACCAGCCCGAGGACCAGACAGCCGACCACGTTCACCGTGAACGTCCCCCACGGGAACACCGAGTCGTGCCGGGACTGCACCGCCCGGTCGGTCAGGTACCGCAGCGGCGCGCCGACCGCCGCGCCCGCCACCACCAGCAGCCAGTTCACTCGGCCGCCCCCGGGCCGCCCGGCTCCAAGCCGTCCTGTCGCGGGCCGTCCGGCGCCCGGCCCCGGCCCGCGTAGGTCACCACCTCGCAGCGGTCCAGCAGCACCAGCCCCTCCGCCACCAGCCCGTCCAGTCGCGGCAGGAACGCCCGCACCCGCCCCTCCTCGTCCACGATCACCACCGCCACCGGCAGGTCCTCGCTCAGCGACAGCAGCCGGGTGGTGTGCACCAGCGACGAGGCCCCGAACCCCTCGATCCCCCGGAACACGCTCGCCCCGGCCAGGCCGGCCGCCCGCGCCCGGTGCACGATCTCGCTGTACAGCGGGCGGTGGTGCCACCGGTCGCTCTCCCCGATCAGCACGGTCAGCCGCAGCGCGGGCCCGCTCAGCCGGCTCATCGCGCGCCCCCGCCCCGCCCGGTCGCGCCCCGCCCGGCCAGGCCCCGCTCGGCCCCGCGTCGGACGGCCCGGTGGATCAGCCGCCTGGTCAACCCGGCCGCCGCCCACACCGCGACCAGCGCGCCCAGCAGCGTCAGCCCGAGGTACCCGAGGGCGGGCCCGAGCCGGCCGGCCTCCAGCAGGCGCCGGATGTCCACCGCGTACGTCGAGAAGGTGGTGAACCCGCCCAGCACACCGGTGCCGAAGAACGGCCGCACCAGCGGATGCGCCTGGCGCCCCTCGGTGAGCACCACCAGGAACACCCCGATCACCGCGCAGCCGGCCACGTTGACCAGCAGCGTCGTCCACGGGAAGGCCGTCGGCCCGGTCTGCCAGCCGAGCCCCGCGCCGTACCGCGCGACCGCCCCGAGCGCCCCGCCCGCCGCGACCACCGCCACCGCCGGCCCCTGGCCGCGCAGCAGCGGCGGGCGGCCGGTGCCGCGCTCGTCCCGGGCCGGCGCCACGGCTTCGTCCGCGGCGCCGTCCAACGCGCCCTCCGAGGTCGTCACAGCCCCATCAAACACCGGCCTCCGCCACCTGGCACACCGTCATCCGACACCGGACAATGATCCGGTGGAGATGACCCGGGAAGAGTTCGAGACGCTGGTCGGCGACGCCCTCGACCAGATCCCCCCGCAGCTCGCGGCCATGATGGACAACGTCGCGATCTTCGTCGAGGACGAACCCGATCCGAGCGACCCCGAGCTGCTCGGCCTCTACGAGGGCACCCCGCTCACCGAGCGCGGCGAGTGGTACGCCGGGGTCCTGCCCGACCGCATCCTGATCTACCGCGGCCCCACCCTGCGCCACTGCGAGACCCACGAGCAGGTGGTCGAGGAGGTCCGCACCACCGTCATCCACGAGGTCGCCCACCACTTCGGTTTCGACGACCACGAGCTGGACGAGCTGGGCTGGTCCTGACCCCCGCGACGGCCCCCACCCCCCACCCGGCCGAAACCCGTTTTGGCGATCCGCCCCGCATCCCATATGCTTCTCGACGTCCCCGAACGCCGGATACGGCAGAAGGACAGGCCGCAAGCCCTCATCGTCTAGTGGCCCAGGACGCCGCCCTTTCAAGGCGGTAGCACGGGTTCGAATCCCGTTGGGGGCACGCAGTACCGCAGTACAAGTAGTAAAGTGCAGTGCCGCAAGACCTGAGTGGGAAACCACTACAAGGTCCCGTGGAGCAGTTGGTTAGCTCGCCACCCTGTCAAGGTGGAGGTCGCGGGTTCAAGTCCCGTCGGGATCGCTCGTCTCGCAAGAGACGGTGCAGTACGGCCAGGTAGCTCAGTTGGTACGAGCGTCCGCCTGAAAAGCGGAAGGTCGCCGGTTCGACCCCGGCCCTGGCCACAGCCGCCTGAAAAGGCAAAAACAGCCCCGGAGAGATCACTCTCCGGGGCTGTTTTCATGCCCCGTACGCCAACCGGTACGCCAACGGCTCAGCCGAGCTTGTCACTCAGCGACCCGAGAGCCTTCCGCTGCTCGTCCAGGGACGCGTGAGCGTAGACCTTCATCGTCACGCCGATGTCGCTGTGGCCAGCGATCTGCCGGACGATGTGAGGCGGAACACCCAGGTCGAGCAGCAGGGTCACGCAGGTGTGGCGGAGGTCGTGGAACCGGAGCGAGAGCCCGAGCCGGTCCCGGAGCGGGTACCAGCTCCGCCGGAGGTTGTCCGGCTCGATGGCCGTCCCGACCCGGCTGGTGAACACCAGCCCCGATTCCGTCCACCGCTCGCCGGCTGCCACCCGCTCCTGAGCCTGCCGCTCCCGGTGGGCCCGCAGGGCTTCCAGGACGAGCGGCGGGAGCGGGAGCGTCCGGAGCGAGGACGCCGTCTTGGTCGGGCCGAGCTGGAGGGCGCCGTCCACCCGCTGGAGATTGCTGGACACGATGAGCGTCCCGCGCTCCAGGTCCACCGCCGCCCAGTGCAGGCCCAGCAGCTCCCCGCGCCGGAGCCCCATGGCCAGGGCGAGGACGTAGAGGGCGTGCAGGCGGTCCGGGCTGGCCGCCTTCAGGAGCAGGCGGGCCTGCGGGACGGTGAGGCCCTTCCCGGTGCCGTAGTCGGGCGTGGGCACCTGCACCAGCTTGGCGACGTTCCTCAGGATCAGCTCCTCCCTGACGGCGTTCTCCAGGGCGTTCCGCAGGACGGCGTGGATCGACTGCACCATGCGACGGGACAGCTTGGTCTCGCAGCACTCCCCCGCCGCGCAGCACTCCGGCTTCGGCCGGGCCGCGTCCCACCCGTTCTTGCAGCACTGGCAGGCCGTGGCGACACCGGCCAGCCACTTCCGGACGTCGGCAGCCCGGAGGGTCCGGAGCTTCTTGGTGCCGAGCCCGGGGACCAGGTGCACCCGGACCACGCTCTCGTACCCCTGGTAGGTCTTCGGCCGGCGGTTCACCCTCACCACGGCGGCCAGCCAGTACGTCAGGTACTCCTCCACCTTGGCGTTGGTGTCGGGCGTCGGGATTCCCCGGTTGTCCTGGGCTTGAAGCTCCGTCATCTTGTCGCGCACCTCGTCACGGGTCTTGCCATACACGGAGATGCGCTTGACCTTCCCGGACGTCGTAGTCACGTAGACACGGCCGTGGTAGAGGTCGCGGTTCGTCATGCGGCTGATGCTGCCGTCGCCGTTGGCACGCTTGGCCATTAGAGGCTCCTGCTCTGGGTGCGGATGTAGGTGGTGAGGTCGTCGGCGGCCACGCGGCGGGCGCGGCCGATGGTGAAGCTCGGCAGGGCGCCGGAGCGGAAGAGGTCGTAGACCTTGCTGCGGCCGAGCCGGAGCGCGGCCATGACTTCGGGGACGGTGAACGCTTCGGCGGCCGGGCTGGCCAAGGTCTCCTCCTGGACGGTCGGGCTGTCGTCTGCCTGTCGCCTCACCTGTCGTGTCGCCTGTCTGTCACCTGTCGCCTGTCGCCTGTCGCCTGTAGGGCGCAGGTCAGGGGGGTGTTTCGGGGCTGTGGGGCCCGTTTCGGGATGGGGACGACAGGTGACAGGCGACAGGTGGGCTCGGTGGGCGGCGGGTCGGGTCGGTCGCGGCGGGTGACGGCGTCAGGGGTGTCAGGGCAGCCGTCAGGGGTGTCAGATCGAGGTTGGCTGGCGGGGCGGGTCGGGTCTGCGGGGTGTCAGGGCCGTCAGATCGGTCGGCGGGTGGGTGTCAGGGCTGTCAGGGCGGGTGTCAGGGCGGGTGTCAGGCGGGGGTGTCAGGGGCGTCAGAACGGGGTGTCAGGAGCGTCAGCTCGCGCGCGCGTGCGCGTTACCCAGGGATCTGGGCGTCAGGGCCGTCAGACGGTTTCTGACGCTTCGGGCCTGACGGTCGGGCAGCGGTCCTGCGGTGACGCTGTGTGTCGGTCGGGGGCTTCCTCGCGCGTACGCGTGCACGCGTACGTGGGACCCCCGGATTCACGGAGCGGGTGATGAAAGTGAGCGCGGAGGGTGACTTCCCTCCCCTGCCCCACCCGGCCCGGGAAGGGGCCTTCCGGGCCCTTGGGCGGCCGGGGAGGACTGTTCCTCAGGTGAGGGGGGAGGGGTGGTCCGGGTGGCGTCTAGCGGGGGCGCCGGAGGGGTCCAGGGGGCTCGGGGGGTGGGTCCGCAGGGGTTCGGCCGGCGGGGGTGCTAGACGCTAGGTGGCTGGTCGGGGCGGGGTGTGGTCGCTAGCGGGGTCGCTAGGTCTAGCGACCCGTGTCGCTTGGCGTCGGGTGGCGGCCGGGGCCGGTGAGGGGGCGTGGTGGCCCCTCTCGGGTGACCCCTCCCCCGGCGTTGTTGGCGTTGTTGTTGGCGTTGTTGTTGTTGCTTTGACCTGCGCCAACGTCGGCAACAACGCCGGGGGAGGGGTGGTCCCTCGGGCGGGGGAGGGGCGGCCTCGGGCGGGGGTGGGCGCTGGGCCGGTGCCGTCGGGGCAAGAGGAGCACCCGGGGGCGGCGCTTGGTGCTCTTCTTGTGGTGCCCGTCCGGGGGCCGAGGGCGGGGGTGGGAAGAGGCCACCCGCCCGCCGGGGGTGGGGTGGGTTCTTGTGTCCCGGCCGGGGGGTGGTTGGGGAGCGGGCGCGGGGTGTCGTGGCGGCCGGTGGGGCGTCCGTCCGGGGGGCCGGTCGGGTGGCGGGATGGATGGGAGTCGGGCGGGTCATGGGACGGTCTCCGTTCGGGTCCGGTGCGGTCCGGAAAGGCTGGAAAGGCTGGAAAGGGATCTGAGCTGGGGTTTTGTGTGGCGGAAAGCCGTCCGGAATGGTCTGGAAAGGGTCCGGGAAGCCGGGCGGCGGGAGATCGCGGACCCCTTCGCGGACCATTCCGGACCACTTTCCGCCAGCCGTTTCCGCAGGTCAGGAGCCTTTGCGGGCTTTCCGGCCTTTCCGGACCGCTCCTCAGTCGGGCGGGGCGTAGAGGTAGACGGTCTGGTGGCGTCCGCCGGTGGAGAGCTGGGCAGCGGCGAAGCCGGGCAGCTGGCAGAGACGGGCGGTGACGTCGGCGCGCTGGGTGGCGTTGAGCCGCTTCAGGAGCACCTGCACCTGGCTCTGCGTCATGCCGGCCGGTCCGGCGGTCTTCACCGCGTTCAGTAGCTTGTCCAGGTGCGGATCGCCGGTGCTGGCGGCGGCGGTGGGGCCCAGGACGTGGGCGGCGCTGGCGCGGGCGTACCGCACGAGGGCCCACGCGGCGCGGAGGTGGGTCTCACCGATGCGGTCGGTGTGGTCGGTCAGGGCGTAGACCATGGCGGCGCGCTTGGCGTAGGGGGCGGCGCGGGCGGTGAACTCGGCGATCGGGCCTTCGTCGCCCTCGTCCCCGCACAGCGCCAGGTAGACCTCGTCACGCCAGAGCTGGGCAGCCTCGGGGGTGAGCTGGACTTCGCCGAGGCGGCGGGCGTCGGTGATGACGGTGCGCCAGGCGGAGGCGAGGTTGTCGATCAGCTCGTCGGAGGCGCCGGGGGCGTCCGGGAGGAGGAGGTTGCGCCAGACGGCGATGGCGAGGAAGCGGTTGTAGGTGCCGCCGGCCATCTCGGCGTCCTGCATCTTGGCCCGCAGCTCGCGGGAGCTGATGTGGCCGATGACGGCGATGTGCGGGGCGGTGGCGTGCAGCGCGTCGCGGTTCATGACGCCGAGGTCTTCGCCGTTCCAGGCCTGGCGCAGGATGCCGCTCAGGGAGGAGCCTTCCCGGCGGCCCCGGGCCATGGTGACGCCGTACTCGGACTCGATCACCCACAGGCGCTTGTCGGTGACGCCGGGGTCCTTGTCGCCGTCGCCGTCGCGGACCATGTCGATCAGGCCTTCGCCGGAGGACAGGCCGGAGCGGGTGTTGGAGGCGATGAAGTCCGGGACGGCGGCCTTGAGCAGGCGGCGCACGGTGTTGGTGGCGGCGCCCTTCCTGCCCAGTGAGGTGCCGCCGATGGTGAGGGCCCAGATCAGAGCGGGGTGGCGGTCGTTGCCGATCCACATGAACGGCCCCGGCCCGATGGCCGCGCCCGCAGCCGACAGGAGGTTCACCAGGATGCCGACGGGGTCGGCCTCGGTGGTCGGGTCGAGCGCGGCGACGGTCTCTCCGGCCCAGCCGCAGAACACCTCCGGGTCCGGGACGGGGCCCGGCCTCTCGGGGCGCACGAGGCCGGGCGCGGGGTCGTACATCGGGTTCGGTCGGGCCTGTGGTCGGCCGTCGGTGGTGGAGGGGAGGGTTTCGACAGACACGGGTTCTCCGGCGGGTTCACGGGGCGGGTCGGCCATCGGGTCGGGCGGTCGGTCGGGTGGTGGGTCGCGCACGGGTCGGCTCCTTCGCCGGTCGGTCGGTCGGGTTGCCCGGTGCCGTTCCCGGCGGGGCGGGAAGCGCTTCCCGGAACACGACCGGGAGGCGGGTAACCCTTTACGGAACGGGGTCGTGCGTGGTCGCACCTGGTCGCGGTGCGGGGTCCGGCGGGGAGGTCGGCCGGGCGGTTGGGAAGCGCTTCCGCCGGGTGCTCACCGCCCCCCTTTAAGAGCGCTTCTCCTCGGGGCGGTCGGTGGCGGTCGGTCGGGTCCGACCGCCCCGCTCCGACGAGGAGAAGCGCTCTTAAGACGGGGGTGTTCACCGGCGGTCGGTCGGGTGCTCACCGGTGCTCACGGCCGTGGTTGAAGAGGCCACCGCCGCGCCTGAAACGGCGGGCCAGCCGGGTGCCGGCCGAGCGGGGCGGAGACCGGAGAAGCGCTGTTCCGGCCCCCGTGTCCACTGGTCGCCGGTCAGGTGCTCACCGGTGCTCACTCCCCTTCGACCAGCGGTTTCAGGTCCACGGCCGTCGGCTTCAGCCGCGCCCCGGGCCGTTTCAGGGGCGGCTCCGGGCGTTTCAGGCCCACCTGGTGAGCAGGTGGTGAGCGGGGGTGAACACCCCGGCGTTCACCGGTGAACACCCGGCCAGCCCGGGCACCGTTTCAGGCGCCGGGGTGGCCTCTTCAGGTCCGCCCACCCGGGCTTCAGGCCCGCCCGGTGAGCGGCCCGTGAGCGGGTGGTGAGCGGGGGTGAACACCGGTGAGCGTTCACCCGTCCCGGCTGCCGTTTCAGCTCCACCGGCGGCCGTTTCAGGGCCGCCGACGGCCGTCGGCTCGGACGAGCAAGAAGAGCACCGGGGGCGTGCGGGGGTGCTCCTCTTGCTTGTCCAGGTCTCCGGGGTCAGGCGGCCAGCGGGAGCAGCCCGACGGCGGTCTCCGGCAGGCCCAGGAGCCGGGCGATCCGGCGGAGCTGGGTGACGTCGCGGATGGTGCGCTTGCCGCGCTCCAGCAGCGAGATGTAGGGCTGGCTGAGGCCGAGGAGGTCGGACAGGTCCTGCTGCGTCAGGCGGGTCTCGGCGCGGAACTTGCGCAGGATGCCGCCGAGGTCCGGGCCCGCCTCCTCGGTGGTGGTCTCCGGGGCCGGGAGCGGGGCGAGGGTGGCCAGGCGGGCGGCACGGCGGTCGTCCGGGCCGACCGCGCGGCGGCACGGGCCGCACAGCCGGTCGGGGTTGCTGCGGCTGAGCCGGGCCGAGCAGCGCGGGCACCGGCGGATCTCCACGACCGTGTTCACGCCGCCACCGCCTTGCGGGCGGCCGGGGCCACCAGGGACAGGACCGGCGCGGCGGTCGGCGCGGGCGGCTGCGGGACGGTGACACCGAAGATGCGGGTCACGGCGGCGCCGAGGCGGACCGCAAAGTCCCGCAGGTTCGACTCACGACGGCCGGTGTAGACGGCCATCGCCATGTCCGCGTAGGCCTCCGCGTCGTTCAGGTTGGTCTGCGCCATGGCGAACCACAGGCACCCGACGATCTTCTCCTCGTTGCCGTCCTCCAGGTCCTCCTGCATCAGCAGGGCACCCGGGCTGAACAGCAGACGACCCATGATCTCCGCGAACGACAGGTGCAGCGTCATCTGCACCGCCACACGCGGGGCCGTCTCGGTCACCTCCGACTCCCCCCACACGTCCACGAACGTCTGGACGGAGCCGATGGCCAGTGGCTGGGCGGCGAGCGATCCGTGCATGATGGAACTCCCCTCAGTGGGGCCTGAAGCGGCGTACGGACTTGGCGGTTTGAGCGCCGCTTCAGGCATTTCCGCAGGTCAGAGCAGGCCAAAGAAGGCCCTTGCCGTCTGCGACCTTCCGTCGCTTTCGACACTCCAAAACATACGCATCCTGCCTAGGGAGGTCAACCCTCTCGGCCGGGATGCCCTCCCTGACTTTGCTGACCGGGTGACCTAGCATGGGGAGCATGAGCCTCGACCCGAATGACCCGCGCCCGCCGTACGTGCAGGTCAGCAGCCTTCTTCGGGCTGCGATCCTCACCAAGACGTTCCGGCCGGGAGACCAGCTCCCGTCCGGCCCCGAGCTGATGAAGCGCTACGGCGTCGCCAAGGCGACGATCGGCCGCGCCATGGACATCCTTCGAGACGAAGGCCTGATCGTGACGCGCCCTGGGAAGGGCTCGTTCGTCCGTGACCGGACGGAGCGCCCGATGGGCCTCCGACCGCACCTCGAAGTGGCCTTCGAGGACCCCGAAGTCACGCTCGACTTCGCGGGGTTCTCCAGCGAGACGCTGCACGGCGCGCTGCGGGAGCCGCTGGACAAGGTGCGGTCCGGCCGGCTGACCCCGGAGTCGATCTCCCTCCGCCTGCTGCTGCCCGACACCACCGCGCCGATGGCCGTCCCTGTCCTGGTGGACGGGCTGAAGGACGACCCGTCGCTCCGCGCTCGGGCGCAGGACATCGCCGACACCCACGCGGGCGGGATCATCAAGGCAGTAGGGGAGCTGGCGGAACTCGGCCTCGTGAAGTCGGCGAGCGTCGAGGTGAAGGTTCACCGGGCTTCGCCGCTGTTCAAGCTCTACATCATCAACCGCTCTGAGGTGTTCTTCGGCTTCTACCCGCTGCTCGACCGGACAGTGAAGGTCGGCGGCGAGGCGAAGACCTTCTACGACGTCGGTGGCCTGGACACGACGCTGTTCCACCACGCGGCCGGGCCTGACGGCGAGTCGATGGGGTCGAAGTACGTCCAGCAGTCTCAGCTGTGGTTCGACAGCGTGTGGAACACCATCGCCTTCGAGCGTGAGCAGTGAGCATGGACGCACAGCAGCTCTCCGGCTTCCTGAGGCCGGTGCGCCATGTCCTGCTCGATTTCGACGGGCCGGTGTGCTCGGTCTTCGCCGGGCTGCCCGCGCCCGTCGTAGCTGCACGCCTCTCGGCCTCCCTGGGGGATCCGTCCGCGCGGTGGGCTGGCGAGGATGACCCCATGGCCGTACTGCGGTTCGTCGACGTCGACCGCCCGGAAGCGGTCGCCACGACAGACGGGCTGCTCGAACGTCTGGAGAACGAGGCCGTCCGGGTGGCGGAGCCCACCCCCGGGGCGGACCTGGTCTTGAAGGCCTGCGCCGACACTGGCCGGGCAGTCTGGATCGTCAGCAACAACGCGGAGAGCGCGATCCGGGCCTACCTTGCCCAACACGGTCTCCGCGGCTACGTCTCGGGCGTCTTCGGACGCGTGCTCGGCGAGCCGTCTGCCATGAAGCCGAACCCCCGCCTTCTCGCGGACGCCATGGCAGCAGCCTCGGCTCAGCCGGCGGACTGCGTGTTCATCGGGGACACCGTCACCGACGTCCAGGCGGGCGATGCAGCTGGTGTACCGACCATCGGCTACGCGAACAAGCCGGGCAAAGACGCAGCGCTGACGGGCGCGGGTGCGGCTACGGTCGTGCCGTCGATGCACGCCTTGGCGGACGGCTTCTCGTAGGGCTGGCGTACGCCAATCTGTACGCCAACACCGGCGCACAACGGCGGACAACAGCGAACGGGAGCGGAATCGACCCGGCGTGTACGGCTCCGTTATCAGCCCCTGGAGACCCCCGGACGGCGCCTGAAAAGCGGAAGGTCGCCGGTTCGACCCCGGCCCTGGCCACAACCGGGAAGCCCCCGTAGCGAATTCGCTACGGGGGCTTCGTCGTTCCCCCGGCGGGCCGGACGACCACGCCGGGTGCCCGGTGCCGGCCGGCCGCGCGGAGCCCTCCGGCTTCGGCCCGGTCGCCGACGGGCCGCTCCCGTACCGGCCTCCGGCGGCCCCGGTTCCCCCGGGAGGGGGAGGGGGTACCGCCTGCGGGACGATCCGGCGCGGTGGGGCGGCGCGGGACCGTGGACGGCATGGAGACGACACGGGACACGGGCTGGAACCGGGTGGCGCCGGGCGCCGGGTACGCGGCGGCGGCGTGGGCGGTGACCTTCGCACTGGTGCACCTGTACTGGCTGGCGGACGGGCGGCTGGGGCTGCCGGACGGGCGGTCGGTGTGGAGCAGCACGCCGCTGCTGGTGATCGACGTGATCGCGGTCCCGCTGTGCGCGGTGGCCGCGGGAGTGGCGCTGGCGCCGGTGCGGCGGTGGGGCGCGCGGGTGCCGGCCCGGCTGCTGGGCTTCGCGCTGTGGGGCACCACCGCGCTGCTGGTGCTGCACGCCGCACCGTCCGTGCCGGACTGGATCGCGCTGGCCGTCGGCAGCCGGTCGAGTGACGAGCTGGACTCGATGGCCCGGTTCGCGACCTTCGGCTACGAGCCGTTCTTCCTGGCCGGCGGCCTGCTGTTCGCGGCCACCTCGCTCGGCCGCCGCGCACAGTCGCGGCGCGCGGGCGGCGGCCACCGGGCCGGGCGCCCCGCCCCGCTCGACGTGCCCGGACAGGACGTCGCGCGACCGGTCCTTCGGCAGTCCGGACGATCCGCTCATCGGCCGCGCCTCCGGCACAGTTGACGCCCCGTCGCCGCAGGCGTCCACTGTGCCGAAGTGCCCCCGTCGAAGCCCGGCACCGAGAACACGCCGCACCGGCGCGGCCGCGCTCCGGCCGTGGTCCGGAACGCTCAGGAGGTCCGGAGCCAGTCGTCGGCGGTCCTCACCTCCGAGCCGTCCGCCGCGTAGTAGGTGACTTTCGCGGCGTCGCTGCCCGGCTTCGCCCCCAGACCGAAGAAGCGGAACGGGGAGTCCCCGACCGCGACCGTCGCCGCCTCGGTGGCGCCACCGGTCTTCCAGGCGACCACGACCTTCGTGACCTCGGGCTGGACCCCCCCGATCACCACCGGCGGAACGTCCGACGGGTACTGGAGGCCGAGCGACGCGGCGCCGACGGCACTCGGGGACTGTCCCGCGCCGGAGACCGCGGGCAGGGCGTCGTCCTTCTGCCGTTCGCCGTCCACCAGGTAGTAGTAGTTCACCCGGTCGATGCGCGGGCTCCAGTTGATGTCGATGCTCTCCTGGGTGACCGGCTTCACGTCGGGGTTGGCGGCGTACCGCTCCGCCCGGATCAGCTGGAGCTGCGTGGCGAAGTCCTCCTTCGTCGGAGCGGCCGGCCACAGCGCGGCCCAGGCCTGCCAGGTGTGGCCGCTCGCCGTGCCCTCGGCGACCTTGACGCGCACCGGGTGGAACGGGTCCCGGGCGCCGGGGGCGCGCGGGGTGGCCGGGGGCCCCGGCGGGGCGGGAGCGGCGGGACCGCTCGGGGTGTCCGGGGTGGCCGGCGAGGCGGGAGCGGTCACCCCGGGAGCGGAGGCCGAAGCCGCCACCACGGTCGAGACCGCGTCCCGGCCGCGCTCGCCGAGCACCGCCGTGCCGCCGGCGACTCCGACGACCAGCGCCGCCGCCATCCCGGCGGTCAGCAGCCGGCGCCGCCGCAGCCGGCGCCGCCCGCCGGCGACCAGCCGGTCGTACGGCACCTCCCCGGCCTCGACGCCGCCGGCCAGCTCGCTCAGTCCCCACGCGGTCGCGGCCTCCGCCTCCGCCGACCCGCTCCCGCTCCCGCTTCCGGGCATGGACTCCGTGCTCATCTGCTACCTCCGATGGTGGCCAGTCCGTTGAGTGAGGAGGCCGCCCGCAGCTTGGCCAGTCCCTTGGCCGCCTGGCTCTTCACCGTGCCGACCGAGCAGCCCATGGCCGCCGCGGTCTGGGACTCGCTGAGGTCCTCCCAGTACCGCAGCACCACGGCCTCGCGCTGGCGCGGCGGCAGGGCGGCGAGCGCGGCGAGCAGCATGGCCCGGTCCTCCGGGTCGGACCCGCCGGGCGCGGGCCGGTCGGGGAAGGCCTCGACCGGGTGTTCGGTCAATCTGCGCCGGAACCGCCGGGCGTGCTCGTTGATCAGTATCCGGCGCACGTAGGCGTTCGGGTCGTCCGCGGCGCGGACCTTGTTCCAGTGGACGTAGGCCCGCTCCAGCGCCTGCTGGACCAGGTCCTCGGCGCCGTGGCGATCCCCCGCCAACAGGTACGCCGTCCGCAGCAGCCGTGACCACGCGCTGCCGGCGAACGCCCGGAACTCCTCGTCCCGAACGGTCTTGTGGGCTCCCATGAGCACCTCCTCGAACCTCCAGAGCCCAGCACCCCGCCCGACCGTTGCCCGCCGTTCGCGACCGGGCATTCGCGATCGGCCGCCGACGGCTGTGACACTGGAGGGGCTCGAAAACCGAGGTGCGCTCCGCCGTGCCTCCTTGCGAACCTAGAGGGATGCCCGCAGTGAGTTCTCCCGCAGTCCAGTCCGCCGCCGCATCCGCCGAGGGCCCCGGGATCGGTGAGCTGGCCGCCCGCCTGCCCGAACTGACCCTGCGCGACCAGGTGCGGCTCGGGCGCCGGCTGGAGGGGGCCCGCCGGGTCCGCAAGGCCGAGGCGCGGCAGAAGGTCGCGGCCGAGATCGCCGCCGACATCGACCGCGCCGAACTGGTCGTCGAGCGGCGCCGGCGGGCCGTCCCGAGGATCGGCTATCCCGCCGAGCTCCCGGTCAGCCAGAAGAAGGACGAGATCCTGGCGGCGATCCGGGACCACCAGGTGGTGATCGTCGCGGGTGAGACCGGCTCCGGCAAGACCACCCAGATCCCGAAGATCTGCCTGGAGCTGGGCCGCGGCGTGCGCGGCCTGGTCGGCCACACCCAGCCGCGCCGGATCGCCGCCCGGACGGTGGCCGAGCGGGTCGCGGAGGAGCTGGACAGCCCGTTGGGCGAGGCGGTCGGCTGGAAGGTCCGGTTCACCGACCAGGTCGGCCAGGACACCCTGGTCAAGCTGATGACGGACGGCATCCTGCTGGCCGAGATCCAGACCGACCGCGACCTCCACCAGTACGACACCCTGATCATCGACGAGGCGCACGAGCGCAGCCTCAACATCGACTTCATCCTCGGATACGTCAAACAGCTGCTCCCCCGCCGCCCGGACCTCAAGGTCGTGATCACCTCCGCGACCATCGACCCGGAGCGCTTCTCCCGGCACTTCGGCGACGCCCCGATCATCGAGGTGTCCGGCCGCACCTACCCGGTCGAGGTCCGCTACCGCCCGGTCGTCGACGAGGTCGACGAGGAGCAGGACGAGGCCGACCGCGACCGGGACCAGATCCAGGCGATCTGCGACGCCGCCGAGGAGCTCCAGGCCGAGGGCCCGGGCGACATCCTGGTCTTCCTCTCCGGCGAGCGCGAGATCCGCGACACCGCCGACGCCCTCGGCCGGCTGAAGCTGAAGAACACCGAGGTCCTCCCGCTGTACGCCCGGCTCAGCTCGGCCGAGCAGCACAAGGTCTTCCAGCGCTCGCGCAGCCGCCGGATCGTGCTGGCCACCAACGTGGCCGAGACCTCGCTGACCGTCCCCGGCATCAAGTACGTGATCGACCCGGGCACCGCCCGGATCTCCCGCTACAGCCACCGCACCAAGGTGCAGCGGCTGCCGATCGAGGCGATCAGCCAGGCCAGCGCCAACCAGCGCAAGGGCCGCTGCGGCCGCACCTCGGACGGCATCTGCGTCCGCCTCTACTCGGAGGAGGACTTCCTCTCCCGCCCCGAGTTCACCGACGCCGAGATCCTGCGCACCAACCTGGCCTCGGTGATCCTCCAGATGACCGCGGCCGGCCTCGGCGACATCGCCGCCTTCCCGTTCCTGGACCCGCCGGACTCCCGCAACATCAAGGACGGCGTCCACCTGCTGCACGAGCTGGGCGCGCTCGACCCGGACGAGAAGGACCCGCGCAAGCGCCTCACCCAGCTCGGCCGCAAGCTCGCCCAGCTGCCGGTGGACCCGCGGATGGCCCGCATGGTGCTGGAGGCGGACCGCAACGGCTGCGTCCGCGACGTCATGGTGATCGCCGCCGCGCTCTCCATCCAGGACCCGCGCGAGCGCCCGGCCGAGAAGCGCCAGGCCGCCGACGAGCGGCACCGCCGGTTCGGCTCGGAGACCTCCGACTTCCTCTCCTACCTGGCGATGTGGCGCTACGTCCGGGAGCAGCAGCGGGAGCTGTCCTCCTCGGCCTTCCGCCGGATGTGCAAGGCGGAGTTCCTCAACTACCTGCGGATACGGGAGTGGCAGGACATCTACGTCCAGCTGCGCACCGTCGCCAAGCAGCTCGGCGTCACCATCGAGGAGCCGCACGAGGACGCCGAGCCGGACGCCGACCGGATCCACCAGTCGCTGCTGGCCGGCCTGCTCTCCCACATCGGCCTGTACGACGTGGAGAAGCGCGAGTACGGCGGCGCGCGCGGCGCCCGCTTCGCGGTCTTCCCGGGCTCCGGCCTGTTCAAGAAGCCGCCGCGCTGGGTGATGTCGGCCGAGCTGGTGGAGACCTCCCGGCTGTGGGCGCGGATCAACGCGAAGATCGAGCCGGAGTGGGTCGAGCCGCTGGCCGGCCACCTGATCAAGCGCGGCTACAGCGAGCCGCACTGGGAGAAGAAGGCCGGCGCGGTGCTGGCGTACGAGAAGGTGACCCTCTACGGGATGCCGGTCGTCGCCCAGCGCAAGGTCAACTACGGCCGGATCGACCCGGAGCTCTGTCGCGAGCTGTTCATCCGCAACGCGCTGGTGGAGGGCGACTGGGAGACCCACCACAAGTTCTTCGCGGAGAACCGCAAGCTGCTCGGCGAGGTCGAGGAGCTGGAGAACCGGGCCCGCCGCCGGGACATCATGGTGGACGACCAGACCCTGTTCGACTTCTACGACGCCCGGCTGCCGCAGGACGTGGTCTCCACCCGGCACTTCGACTCCTGGTGGAAGAAGGCCCGGCACGAGCAGCCGGACCTGCTCAACTTCGAGAAGTCGATGCTCATCAACGACGCCGCAGGCGGCGTCACCGAGGCTGACTACCCGGACCACTGGCAGCAGGGCAAGCTCCGCTTCAAGCTGACGTACCAGTTCGAGCCGGGCAGCGACGCGGACGGCGTGACCGTGCACATCCCGCTGCCGGTGCTCAACCAGGTCACCTCGGAGGGCTTCGACTGGCAGATCCCCGGCCTGCGGGAGGAGCTGGTCACCGCGTACATCAAGTCGCTGCCGAAGGCGATCCGGCGCAACTTCGTCCCGGCGCCGGACTTCGCCAGGGCGGCGCTGCGCGCGGTGAAGGACCGCCAGGAGCCGCTGCTCCCGGCCCTGGAGCACGCCCTGAAGCGCCTGACGGCCGTCACCGTGCCGCCGGAGGCCTGGGACGACGAACGGGTCCCGGAGCACCTCAAGGTGACCTTCCGGGTGGTGGACGGGCGCCGCAAGCTCGCCGAGTCCAAGGACCTGGAGGAGCTGCGGCTGAAGCTCAAGCCCAAGCTCAAGGAGACGCTCTCCTCGGCCGCCTCCGGCCAGGGCATCGAGCAGAGCGGGCTGACCGCCTGGCCGGCCTCGCTGCCGGTGCTCCAGCGCACCTTCGAACAGCGCTCGCGCGGCCACTCGATGCGGGCCTACCCGGCGCTGGTGGACGAGGGCCCGTCGGTCGGCGTGAAGCTGTTCGACACCCCGGAGGCCCAGGCCCAGTCGATGTGGGAGGGGACCAGGCGGCTGCTGACGCTGACCACCAACTCCCCGGCCAAGTCGATCCAGGGCCGGCTGGGCAACCAGGCGAAGCTGGCGCTCTCGCACAGCCCGCACGGCTCGATCGGCGCCCTGTTCGAGGACGTCGTGGCCGCCGCGACGGACCGGCTGATGACCCTGGCCGGCGGCCCGGCCTGGGACGAGGCCGCCTTCGGCAAGCTGCACGACAAGGTCCGCGCGGACCTGTACGACCTGTCCGCGGACACCACGCTGAAGACGGCAACCGCGCTGATCGCCTTCCACAAGGCCTCGACCCGGCTGAAGACGGTGAGCAGCCCGGTGCTGCTGAACGCGGTGAACGACATCCGGCTGCACCTGGCCTCGCTGGTGCACCCGGGCTTCGTGACGGCCACCGGCTGGCAGCGGCTGCCGGACCTCAAGCGCTACCTGCTGGCGGTGGACCGCCGGCTGGAGGCGCTGCCCAACCACCCCCAGCGGGACGCCCAGCAGCTGCTGAAGGTGCAGCAGGTGCAGCAGGCGTACGGGGAACTGCTGGCGGCGGTGCCGGCCGGGCACCAGCCGTCCGCGGAGGTGCGGGCGATCCGCTGGATGATCGAGGAGCTGCGGGTCAGCTTCTTCGCCCAGTCGCTGGGCACGCCGAGCCCGGTCTCGGAGAAGCGGATCCTGAAGGCGATGGAGGCGGCGCGGGCGACCCTGTGACCCGGGCGGGGCGGCTACCGGCCCGGGCGGGGCCGTGAGCTGCGGTGGGCCTTCAGGAGCCAGTTCGACCTGGGGGCCCACCATGGGCTACGATCTGTCTTGTTCGCAGCGCGGCAAGCGAGTGAACGAGATCAGAAAACTCTGGTCCCGTGGAGCAGTTGGTTAGCTCGCCACCC
>NZ_JBHUAF010000010.1:0-53750 GCF_042789895.1 Kitasatospora sp. NPDC056783 | reverse complement strand
GTGCCCCGGAGCCGTAACGGCCCCGGGGCACCGCGCCTCCGTCGCTTCCGTCGCTTTCCTCGCGAGCGGTTCGGAGGGTGCGTTCAGAGGGTGCGGTTGCGGCCCGCGCCCCAGCCGGCCGCGCCGACCACGACGACCAGCACCAGCATCAGCACCAGGGTGGTCTCCCAGCCGCCGGTCAGCTGGCGCAGCGCACCGCCGCCGACCGGGCCGGCCGCCGCCACCAGGAAGCCGACCGCCTGCGACATCCCGCCCAGCTGCGCGGCTCCGGCCGCGGTACGGGTGCGCAGCACGATGAACGCCAGGCCCAGGCCCAGCGAGCCGCCCTGGGCCACGCCCAGGATGGTCGCCGACACCCACGCGGCGGAGACCGGCGCGGCCAGCAGCAGGGCGATGCCGAGCCCGTTCAGCGAGGCCATGGTCACCGCCAGCGCGCGCTGGTTGGTCATCCGGCCGGCCATCAGCGGCACCAGGAAGGCACCGGCCACCTGCACCAGGTTGGAGAAGGCGAAGACCAGTCCGGCCTGGCCGCGGTCCATGCCGTGCTCGGCCAGCATGGTCGGCATCCAGGCGACCAGGGTGTAGACCAGCAGCGACGAGATGCCCATGAAGAGGCTGATCTGCCAGGCCAGCGGGGCCTTCCAGATGCCCTCGATCGGCTTGCCCGGCTGCTGGACGGCCGCGGCCACCGCCGCCTTCTCCTGCCGGGAGCGCAGCACCTGCGGCAGCCAGGCCACCGCCGCGACCAGCGCGAGCAGCGACCAGGCGCCGAGTGAGGCCTGCCAGCCGCCGCCGAGCGCGTGCTCCAGCGGGACGGAGGTGCCGGCCGCGAGGGTGGCGCCGACCAGCATGGTGGTCGAGTAGACGCCGGTCATGGTGGCCGCGCGGTCCGGGAACTCGCGCTTGACCAGGCCGGGCATCGACACGTTCAGCACCGCGATGGCGACGCCGATCACCACGCAGCCCGCGTACAGGGCCGCCACCGAGGGCAGCACCCGCAGCAGCACGCCCGCGCCCAGTACCAGCACCGCGCCGAGCACCACCCGCTCGACGCCGAAGCGCCGGGTCAGCCGGGGGGTGAGCGGGGCGCCGACGCCCTGGAACAGCACCGGGACGGTGGTGATCAGCCCGGCCGCGGTGGCCGACAGGCCGAAGGTCCGCTGGATCTCGCCGACCATCGGGGAGACCGCTGCCAGACAGGCGCGCATGTTCAGCGAGACCAGCACGATGCCGGCCAGCAGCAGGAGCGGATGGGCCAGCCGGGCGCGGGCGGGGAGCGGGGCAGGAGTGGTGGCGACCGGCTGCTGGGCACGGGTGACGGCCATGGGCGTGCTGTTCTTTCGTGAATGTGCGTGGATGCGGACGGCGGAAGGGGAGGCTCGCGCCGTCCTACTTCCGGGCCGCGATGGCCGCGAGCAGCTGCTCGACGGCCGCGATGGGCTCGGCGAGCAGCGCACGGGACGCCGTCTCGGCCCGGTCCGGGTCGCCGCTCTCGATCGCGTCGACCAGTGCCTCGTGGGTGGCCACGACCGCTTCGGGCATCTCGTGGTCACCGAAGGCGGAGGTCATCGTCTCGCGCACGGAGGCGCTGAAGTAGCGGTACACCTCGGTCAGCGCCGGGTTGTGCGCCGCCTCGACGACGGCGGTGTGGAACTCCAGGTCGTGCTCGACGGTGGCCTCGCGGCTCGCCCGCTCGGGGTGCGTCGCGAACACCTCGGCCTCGCGGGCCAGTGCGGCCCGCATCCGCCGGACGTCCTCGGGGGTGTGTCGCAGCGCGGCCAGCCGGGAGGCCTCGGTCTCCAGCGCCGCGCGGACCTCCAGGACGTCCCGGATGCCCGAGCGCTGGACGCCGCGCAGCACCGACGCCGGGTCGCTGGTGGAGCGGACGAACGTCCCCTCGCCCTGTCGGGAGACCAGCATTCCGGCGTGCACCAGCACCCGGATCGCCTCCCGCACGGTGTTCCGCCCGACCCGCATCCGCTCGGCCAGCTCGTGCTCGGTGGGAATCCGCGACCCGACCGGCCACACCCCGCCCGCGAGCTGTTCCCGCAGCTGCTCGATCGCGGTGTCCACCAGGGAACGCCGCCCGGCCGCCTGCAGACCGCCGCTCATGCCGGACCTCCCTTCCACACCGCGTACGCCATCACCGGTCATCGGTCATCCTACAACCGCTTGCCCGGTCATCCTACAACTGCCTCGGTCCCGCCGGAGGCGGGGTGCGGGGTGCGGGGTGCGGGGTGCGGGGTGCGGGAGGGAGAGGAGGGGCGGGAGGGCTCTCGGTGCCCCGCCGTCCCGGCCGGCGGACTCCCGGATTCCGGCAGTCCGGAAAATCCACAAGCTGATGACAGGTCAGATTTCGCCCCAGGGCGGGTAGTTACGTCACACGAAGATTCACGAAGGGCGATCGACCATGAGCACCTTCGACACCTGGAACTGCCCGAACTGCGGCCTGGTGAACCCCCCGGGCGTGCCCTGCTCCGGCTGCGGGGCCCCCGTCGCCACCACCAAGACCGGCCCCGTCGCCACGACCAGGACCGGCCCCGTCCCGGCCCCCCGCGGCCGGCCCCCCCGGTCCGCGGCGCCGCCGCGCACCACGGACGCCACCCGCTACCTGTGCGCGGCCGTGCAGATGGACAGCACCCTCGCCCGCCGCGCGATCGACTCCGTCCTCGGCGAGCCGCGCCGGGCCGTCGCGTCCTCGCCCGACGTCGACCTGGCCTGCGTGCTGCGCTACGCCGTCTTCGCCCGTACCCGCCACACCACCGCCAGGGTGCTGCTCGCGCTCATCGCGGCCTGCATCGTGGCCTCCTTCTTCCTCCACCCCTTCGAACAGACCGAAGCGCCCGCCCCGCCCACGGGCTACGGCTACCCCGACGCGTCCGCCGCCTCCGCGTCGGAGACCTCGCTGCCCTTCCTCGGCCTGCCGATCGTCGTGCTCCCGCTCCTGGTGGTGGCCTGGGCCGTCGTCCTCATCGAGCAGCTCACCGCCTACTTCGGCGTGATCAAGCCCCGGTTGAGCCGGGGCGTGTTCGACCCCGCCCGGGCGCCGGTCGCCACCCGGCCCGAGGAGGAGGCCCGGCTGCGGGAGCTGGCCGGACTGGACCACACCGGCAACGTCACGGTCTTCTCCGGCTTCGAGCCCTTCCTCGGGTACGGGCGGCTGCTCAACACCTGGAACTTCACCATCCCGGTGGACCGGCCCGGCGAGCACTACGACCGGGTCCTGCCGTTCTCCATCGCCGACCTGACCGCCGAGACCGCCAGGGCGGTGGAGTCGCTGGGGCTGCCCGAGGTGAGCGTCGCCGAGCGGATCTTCGTCAGCGGCGCGGACCTGTCGCTGGGCGTCGATCCGGCCGTCCGGGCCGTCCTGCTGCCCCGGCCGACCGACCGGCCGACCCGCGAGCTGCCCGCCCACATCGTCGACCGGCTGCGCGAGGACGGCACCTCCCGGGCCCGGCCCTACCTGGTCACGACGGTGTCGGGCTGGGGCAGCGAGGTGGTGACCACCAGCACCGTCCGGTTCGGCCTCAGCCCCGCCAAGGACCTGCTCTTCGTCGAGGGCGCCTCCTCGATGCTCCCCCCGGTCAAGGAGGCCTACCACCTGGTCGACCACCTGCTCGACCGGCCGACCTGGCGCCAGCTCGCCACCCTGGCCGGGACGTCCCTCAAGAGCATGCCCGGCCGGTTGGTGCGCGGCGCCGGCTTCCTGCTGGCCCTGCCCTTCGCGCCCGTCGTCGCCTGGTTCACCAAGGGCGACCAGCTGCGCCAGATCCGGTTCAGCGCCTTCAACTACGGGGCCCTGAGCAGCATCCGGCAGCTGGCGGCCGACTCCAAGTTCCACCGTTACTACCAGCAGATCGACCACCAGATGTACACCAAGGTCGTCGAGCGGCGGACCCTGGACACCCTGATCGACTTCCTGGAGGACCACCGGGTCGACGTCTCCGAGGTCCGGGAGCGCCGGAACGTCATCTACAACGGGGGCATCTTCACCTCCGGCAACGCCAGTATCAGCTTCGTCAACTCCCCGGTCGCCGCCGGGGCGGGCAGCCGGGTGCGGAACATGATCCCGTCCCGCGACCCGGAGGGAAGGAAGGCCAGGTCATGAGCGAGGGACGCAACAACTCCGGCGGGTTCCACATCAGCGGCAGCGGGCCGGTCAACTTCACCAACTCGCCCGTGGCCGCGGGCCGGAACTCCTCGGTCACGGTCAACTCCGGTGCGGGGGAGGTGGACGAGGAGGCGATCGCCCGGCGGGTGCTGGCGCTCGCCGAGCAACTGCGCCGGGAGAGCGAGCCGGACAGCCGCCAGGCGCAGGCCGCCGAGGACCTCCAGGCCGAGATCGACTCCCCGGCCCGGCGCTGGGACCAGGTGCTGCGCTTCCTCGGCAGGGCCCGGGCCGGCGTCGTCGCCACCACCGCGGTCGCGGCCGAGATCCAGAACCTGGACGAGGCGGTCCGGTCGATGCTCCAGTAGCCGCACCGTCGGCCGGCCCCAGGGAACCCACACGACAGGAAGGGGGTGCGGTGGCCGAGACCAAGGGTGTCCTGCTGCCCGCCTACGTACTGGCCGACGAGTCGGCCTCGATGGAACCGTACCTGGCCGAACTCTCCGGCGGGCTGGTCTCGTTGTGCGAGGGGCTGCGGGCCGAGCCGATGATCGCCGCCAAACTGCGGCTCGCCGTCCTCGGCTTCTCCGACGACGTGGAGATCCGCCTCGCGGTCACCGACATGCGGACCGAGACCAGACTGCCCCAGGTCGTCATCCGCGCGCTGACCAACTACCGGGCGGTCTTCGATGACCTGCTGGACCGCATCCCCACCGACGTCCAGTGGCTGCGCGGCCAGGGGTACAAGGTGCACCGGCCGGTGGTGTTCCTGCTCAGCGACGGCCAGCCGACCGACGGCGACGACTGGCGGGACGCGCACGCCCTCCTCACCGACCGCCGACGGACCCCGACCGCCCCCAACATCATCGCCTGCGGCATCGGCGAGGCCGATCCCCGGACCATGCTCGCGGTGGCGACCCGCCCGGAGTTCGCCTTCGTGGCCCGGTCCGGCATCGACCTCGGCCGGGCCATCGGCGAGTTCTTCCACGCGCTCACCACCAGCCTGGTCGCCTCCGGCCAGGCCCTGGGCTCCGCCAACCCCCACCTCGTGGTCAACCGTCCGGACCAGTTCGTCCTCGCCATCGACGAGGTCGGGCAGTGACGCGGCACGGTCCCGGCCCCGAGCGGGGCCCCGGGCCGGCCGCCGGCCCCTGGCAGCGGATCGCCGTGGGCACGCCCGGGATCGAGTTCGAACCGAGGCCGCCGCGCCAGCCCGCCTACGACTTCCCCGACACCGAGTGCGACGGCTGGTCCACCGACGCGCTGACCGTGCGCTTCGCCTCCGTCCGCGGGGCCGAGCACCGCTACTACGGCCGCCCGCGTCAGGACGCCGCGCGCGTCGCCCTGCACCAGCCCACCGGCGCGGTCGCCTTCGCCGTCGCGGACGGCGTCTCGGCCGCGACCAGCGCCGAACTCGGTGCCATCGAGGCCTGCCGGGCCGCCCTCGCGCACACGCTCCACCTGCTCTCCGCGAGCCCGGGACCGGTGGACTTCCAGGACGTCGCCCGGCACGCCGCCCGACGGCTGCGGCAGGTCGCCCGCTGGCGGCTGGGCGGCCGGGAACCGGACCCGGCCGAGGTCTCCCGGCTGTACGCGACCACCCTGGTCACCGGGGTGGTCCACCCCGATCCGGCCGGCCCCGTCGTCGAGCTCTGCCGGATCGGGGACTCCGGCGCCTGGGTGCTCGACCTGCCGTACGGCCGCTACCACCCGCTCTTCGGCCCGAAGTCCGCCGACGACACCCCGCTGATCGGCACCGAGGTGACCCCGCTGCCCGCCGTGCCCGACCCGATCGAGCGCACCGGTGTCCGGCTCGCCCCGGGACTCGCCCTGCTGATCGGCACCGACGGCTTCGGCGACCCGCTCGGCGACGGGGACGGCCAGGTCGGCGAGCTGTTCGCGGGCGCCCTCGCCGACCCGCCCACCCCGCTCTGGCTCGCCCACCTGCTCGACTTCTCCCGCGAGACCTTCGACGACGACCGGACCCTCCTGGTCGTCTGGCCGCACCCCGTCCAGGAGACGAGATGACGGACGACCGCGCCGTTCCGACAGTCGACCACGACAGCCTGGTCCTGGTCCGCCGCCTCGGGCAGGGCGGCCAGGGCACCGTCCACGAGGTCGCCCGGCAGACCGACGGCCACGCCCTCGTCTACAAGGAGTACCGCCCGGAGACCCTCTCCGGACTCGACACCGGCGCGCTGGCCGCCATCGTCGCGCTGCTCGCCGAACTCGACGGAGCCGAGGCCCACTGGCTCGACGAGCGGGCCGCCTGGCCCACCGCCCTGGTCCGCCGGCAGGGCCGCGTCAGCGGCTTCCTGATGCGGGCCGCCCCCGAGCGCTTCCACTTCGAGCTGCACGCCCTCGGCGGCGGCACGGCGGCCACCCGGCGGCTGGCCACCCTGGAGTTCCTGCTCAACGACGACGACTACGTGGCCCGGATCGGCCTCACCGTCAGCGACCGCGACCGTCTGGCCCTGCTCGCCGACCTCGCCACCACGCTGTCCCGGCTGCACCGCCTCGGCATCGCGGTGGGCGACCTCTCCCCGAAGAACCTGCTCTTCGCCACCGACGGCGGCAGGGCCCGCTGCTTCCTCATCGACTGCGACGCCGTGCGGCTGCGCGGCGCCACCGTCCTGCCGCAGGTCGAGACCCCGGACTGGCAGCTGCCGCACGGCGAGGAACGCGGGACGGCGGCGGGCGACGCCCACAAGCTGGCGCTGCTGGCCGTGCGGCTCTTCGCCCGGGACCAGAACACCACCGACCCGGCGGCGCTCGCCGCGCTCAGCCCGGCCCTCGGCGAACTGGCCCGCTCCGGACTCGACCCGGACCCGTCGCGCCGGCCCGCCCCGGCGCTCTGGGCGGAGCACCTCACGGCGGCCGCCGCCACCGCCTCCACCGCCCCGGCGGCGGCCCGCCTGTCCGCCCCGTCCGCCCCGTCCGCCCCGTCCGCCCCGGCCGCACCGCGGCCGCCCACCCCGGTCGGCTCGGCGGCCGGTCCGGGCACGTCGACTCCGCCGGCCAGGACGCCGTTCGTGGCCGGAATCGGCATCGCCGCGGTCGTCGCGGCCGTCGTCCTCGCGGTGGTGCTGGGAGTCGCCCACCACAAGTCCGGTTCCTCACCGGAGGCGGATCCGTACACACCCGCGCCCGCCCACACGCCGGCCCACACGCCCGCGTACACCTACACGCCCACGTACCGGCCCGTCCCCACCCCGACGTTCGACCCCGCCTCGCTCGACGACGAACTGACCGACCGCACCCCGCTGACCGCCTCCGCACTGCTCCCCGAGTCGTTCACCGACGCCAAGCAGGTGCGCTACCAACGTGCCAGCGGTGGGCGGCACGACTGCGTGACCTCGGGCATGAGCAACGACGTCCGGACGGCGCTGAGCGACGGCGGCTGCGTGAACCAGGTCGTCGGGACCTACCTGGACGCCAAGAACACGATCATGGTGATCATCCTGGTCAAACCCATGAAGAACGCCCAGGCAGCCGAGACCGCCTACAAGGCGCTCTCCGACGCGAACATCTCCGACTGGGACTTCTGGTGCCCCAGCAGCGGGCCCGGTTCCGAGCTGTGCTCCGGCGGCACGAACACCACCCGGGCCACCCAGACCGGCCGGAAGACCACCGACCACCGGTACCTGATCCACGCCCAGGCCATCTACGTCAACCTGGGCGAGGACGACAGCCTGGAACCGTGGACGGACGCGGCCACCCGCGGCGCGCTCCTGGCCGCGGGCCCGGACAACTACACCCGGTAGAGCCGCTCCAGGACCGCGGCGACGCCGTCCTCGTCGTTGCTGGTGGTGACGGTGTCGGCCACGGCGAGGAGTTCCTCGTGGGCGTTGGCCATGGCGACGCCGTGGGCGGCCCAGCCGAACATCGGGACGTCGTTGGGCATGTCGCCGAAGGCGATGGTGTCGGCGGCGCGCACGCCCAGGCGGCGGGCGGCGACGGCCAGGCCGGTGGCCTTGGAGAGGCCGAGCGGGAGCAGCTCGACCACGCCGGCGCCGGCCATCACCACGCCGACCAGGTCGCCGGCGGCGCGCCGGGCGGCCTCGGCGAGGGCGTCGTCGGTGAGGGCGTGGTGCTGGATGTAGAGCTTGCTGAGCGGGGCGTCGAGCAGTCCGCCGCGCTCGACCCGGACGACCGGCAGGTCGGAGCCGATCAGCAGCTCGTACCCGGGGCCGGCCAGCACCTGGCCGTCGAGGCCGTCCTGGTTGGCGGCGATGGCCAGCGGGCCGGTCTCGGCCTCGATCTTCTCGATCGCGAGCGCGGCCAGCCGCCGGTCCAGGGTGAGCGAGGTGAGCAGTTTGTGCGCGCCGGCGTCGTACACCTGGGCGCCCTGGCCGCAGACGGCTATCCCGGTGTAGCCGATCTCGTCGAAGACCGGGCGGGCCCAGACCGCCGAGCGCCCGGTGACGATGATGTGCAGCGCGCCCGCGCCGGTGGCCGCGGCCAGGGCGGCGCGGGTGCGCTCGGAGACGGTCTCCTCGGTGGTGAGCAGGGTGCCGTCGAGGTCGGTGGCGACCAGCCGGTAGGGCAGGTCGCCACCTCCGGTGGCTCCGGGGGAGGCGGGGCTGGGGCTGATGGTGCTCATGGGCCGTACGTCTCCCGGGAGTCGCGGGTGGTGCTGGGTGGTGCGGGCCGGTCGCGGGACCGGCTACTTGACCGGTTCGAGGACCGTCCGCCCGCCGAGGTACGGCCGCAGCGCCTCGGGAACGACGACCGAGCCGTCGGCCTGCTGGTGGTTCTCCAGGATCGCCACGATGGTGCGCGGGATGGCGACCAGGGTGCCGTTCAGGGTGGCGAGCGGGCGGGTCTTGCCCTCCTCGCGCATCCGGATCGACAGCCGGCGGGCCTGGTACTCGGTGGTGTTGGAGGTCGAGGTGACCTCGCGGTACTTGCCCTGGGTGGGGATCCACGCCTCGATGTCGAACTTGCGCGCGGCCGAGGCGCCGAGGTCGCCGGAGGCGACGTCGATCACCCGGTAGGGCAGCTCCAGGGCGTTGAGGAAGTCCTTCTCCCACTGGAGCAGCCGGCGGTGCTCGTTCTCCGCGTCCTCGGGAGTGGTGTAGACGAACATCTCCACCTTCTCGAACTGGTGGACGCGGATGATGCCGCGGGTGTCCTTGCCGTAGGTGCCGGCCTCGCGGCGGAAGCAGGAGGAGTACCCGGCGTAGCGCAGCGGCAGCTTGTCGGCGTCGAGGATCTCGTCCATGTGGTACGCCGCGAGCGGGACCTCGCTGGTGCCGACCAGGTACCGGTCGTCCTCGGCGAGGTGGTACACGTTCTCGGCCGCCTGGCCGAGGAAGCCGGTGCCGTCCATGGCGGCCGGGCGGACCAGGGTCGGGGTGATCATCGGGATGAAGCCGGCCGCGGTGGCCTGGGCGATCGCCATGTTGACCAGGGCGAGCTCCAGCAGCGCGCCGACGCCGGTCAGGTAGTACGAGCGAGCACCGGCGACCTTGGCGCCGCGCTCGGTGTCGATGGCGCCCAGGATCTGGCCGAGCTCGACGTGGTCGCGCGGCTCGAAGCCCTCGGCGGAGAAGTCGCGCGGGGTGCCGATCTCCTCCAGGGTGACGAAGTCCTCCTCGCCGCCGACCGGGGCGGCCGGGTCGATGAGGTTCGCCAGCGAGCGGAGCAGGCGGTCGGCCTCCTCCTTGGCAGCGCCCTGTTCGGCGTCCGCGGCCTTGACCTCGGCGGCCAGGTCCTTGGTGCGCTGGAGCAGGGCGGCCTTCTCCTCGCCCTTGGCCTGGGCGACCTGCTTCCCGAGCACCCGCTGCTCGCTGCGCAGTTCGTCGAAGCGGCTGCCCGAGGACCGGCGCCGCTCGTCGGCGGAGAGGAGGGCGTCGACCAGGTCGACGTCCTCGCCACGGACGCGCTGCGAGGCGCGCACTCGGTCAGGGTCCTCACGGAGCAGGCGAAGGTCAATCACAGGGCCAAGCGTACCGGGCGACCGTTCCTCCGCCGGTACGGCTTTTTCCCTGGGGATAACTCGGCCCGGCCTGTGGATAACTCCCGTGGGGAACTCTCCGCCGTCGAGTTATCCACAGGCTGGGGCCTGGGCCTGTGGATCAAAGGGGAGGATCGTCTTCCGCGTGAACGAACCAGGGAATTGAGGTTTCAAACCTCAATGAACCTTCTCGAGTGAGGGAATTGAAGCACTCGGACGGGTGATTTGCTGGCAACCGGGTGACTCTGGTCCGATTGGTCATCTCTGCGACGCAAACCGATGGTCCGACCAGGTCTGGGCAATGGCTATACCGGTTTGTCGACTCATCCCCAGGCCTGTGGATAACTCCGGGCTGTGGACAGCCGTCGGGCCTGTGGACAGCGGGCACGGCCCCGGACCGCCTGTGGATGACGGGTGGGGCCGCCCGACCTCGCCTGATCGGACCGGTCCGAAACGGTCGGAAAAGGTCCGAAGGACAAAAAGTGGATCTCAGATGTCGCCGCGGCCGTCGAGCGCGCGGGAGAGCCAGTCCGCCGCCGAGGTGAAATCCCCGTCCGAGGTGCCCGGCCGCCGGTGGGTCGACTCCTGCCGGTCGGCGCGCGGATAGGAGCCGAGGTACCGCACCTGCGGGCAGATCCGCTTGAGCCCCATCATCGCCTCGCCCACCCGGCGGTCGGAGAGGTGGCCCTCGCAGTCGATCAGGAAGCAGTAGCTGCCCATGCCCTCGCCGGTCGGCCGGGACTCGATCCGCATCAGGTTGACCCCGCGCACCGCGAACTCCTGGAGCAGCTCCAGCAGCGCACCCGGGTGGTCCGCCGGCAGCCAGACCACCATCGAGGTCTTGTCCGCGCCGGTCGGCGAGGAGACCCGCCCGGGCCGGCCGACCAGGACGAACCGGGTGGCCGCGCTCTTCGCGTCCGCGATCTCCTTGACCAGCGGTTCCAGCCCGTAGATCGGCGCCGCGAACTCCCCGGCGAAGGCGCCGTCGTAACGGCCCTCGGCGACCAGCCGGGCGCCGTCCGCGTTGGAGGCGGCCGACTCCCACTTCGCCTCCGGCAGGTTGGCCGCCAGCCAGCGCCGCACCTGGGGCTGGGCCACCGGGTGGCTGGTCACCGTCTTGATCCCGGACAGTTCGGTGCCGGGCCGCACCAGCAGCGCGAAGGTGATCGGCAGCAGCACCTCACGGTAGATCATCAGCGGTGCGCCGGCGGCCAGTTCGTCGTTGGTCGCGGTGACCGCGCCCTCCACCGAGTTCTCGATCGGGACGAACGCCCCGGCCGCCTCCCCGCCGCGCACCGCGTCCAGCGCCAGCGCCACCGAGGACAGTGGCACCAGCTCCCGGGTCGCCGCCTCGGGCAGGGTGTGCAGGGCCGCCTCGGTGAACGTGCCGGCCGGTCCGAGGTAGGTGTAGCGGGTGGCCGACATGACGCCTCCGTGAGGTCTCGGTGGTGCGGGCGGGTGTGCCGAAGCAGTCACCCTAACGACTCCGCGGTCCCGGCCGGACCGTGTTCCGGTGGCCGGGACCGCGCTGGGCCGGACCGTCAGCGCGCTTCCAGCAACTGCTGTCCGAGGTAGCCGCCGAGCGGCGCCGACGGCGGCACCGCGTACATGCCGCTCGCCTCGTGCCGCAGGAACCGGGCGAGGCTGTCGGCCCGGGAGAGGTTGCGCTGCACCGGGATGAAGCCCTCGCGGGGGTCGCCCTGGAAGGCGATGAAGAGCAGCCCGGCGTCCGGCGAACCGTCCGGCAGCAGCCCGTCGTGGTACGAGAAGCTCCGCCGCAGCATCGCCGCGCCGCTGTTGGAGGCGGGGGCGGCGACCCGGATGTGCGCGTCGGCGGGGATCTTCAGGCTGCCGTCCGGGTTCTGCGCGGCGAGGTCGACCTTGGTCCGCTCGCCGGAGTCGGCGGCCGCGCTGAGCGGGGAGCCGGTCGACTTGCGCCGCCCGATCACCCGCTCCTGCCGGTCCACCGGCAGCGCCTCCCAGTTGTCCAGCAGCATCCGGATCCGGCGGTACACCAGGAACGAGCCGCCGCCCAGCCAGGGCTGCGGGTCGTTGCTGCCGCCGCCGTAGTAGACCTTGTTGAAGTTCTCCTCGCCCGGCCTGGGGTTGTTGGTCCCGTCGACCTGGCCCATCAGGTTGCGCGCGGTGATCTTCCGCGAGGCGGCCCCGGGGGTGCGGGAGAAGCCCGCCGCCTGCCAGCGCAGCGTCGCCGTGCCCGTCGCCAGCCGCTGGAGCACCCGCAGGGCGTGCACCGTGACCAGGGCGTCGTCCGCGCATATCTGGACGATCAGGTCGCCGTCACCGCGGGCCGGGTCGAGCGCGTCGCCGGGGAAGGCGGGCAGCGGTTCGAGCGCCGCCGGCCGGCGGTCGGCCAGCCCGGCCTTGTCGAACATCGTGGCGCCGAACCCGACGGTGACGGTGAGCGAGCAGGGCCCGAGGTCCAGCGCGATCTGGTTGTCGGACTCCTCGGCCGGCTGCCCGGCGGTCAGCCGCTCGGCCGCCCACGTCCAGCGCTGCAACAGGCTGCGCAGCCCGTCCCGGCCGACGCCCCCGGCCAGGTCGAAGGCGGCCAGCTGGACCCTGGCCTGCGGCGGGTCGGTGATCCCGGACTGGTGATCGCCGCGGAACGGCAGCCGGGTCGAGCCCAGCACGCCGGTCACGGGCCGGTCGTCGCCGCCGGCCCCGGCGTAGGCGACGCCCGCACCGGCGACGCCCACACCGGCGCCGACCAGCAGCCCGGCCCCGGCGGTGCCGAGCAGCGTCCGCCGGGTGAAGTTCCCGGCGTCGGCCGGGCCCTGGTCCGTCGAGTCCTGACTCGTCGACATCTCCGTCATCTCGCTCATCCGATCTTGAACTGCTGGGTCGGGGTGGTCTGGTCAATGTCGGAGGAGCGGATCTGCACCGACACCACCCAGGTCCCCGCCAGCGGGAGCTGGGCCGTGCCGCTCCAGCGGCCGACGCCCTCCGGGGTCAGCGCGACCGGCAGGGGGCCGAGGTCGCGGTCCGGCAGGGTGAAGGCTAGCTGTACTTCGGGAACGTCCACCGGTTGCCCGTCCACACCGTCCAGTGCGAGCTTCACCTCGTTCGGTCCGGTCCCGGCCGGGTTGAGGGTGACGGTCGCGGTGCCCTTGGCGTTCGGCGTCCGGCCCTTGGTGTCGTACGGGAGCTTGAGGGCGACGGTGCGGCCCGGCTCGGTCCGCGGCGCCGCCGCGGCCCCGTCGGCGACCGGAGCGGCGGCCCCGGCCCTGACCTCGCCCGCCACCCGCCCGGGCGGGGAGTTGGTCAGCATCGTGGTGACCACCAGCACCGCCACCGCGACCAGCGCCTCGACCAGCACCGAGCGGCGCAGCCCGGCCCGGGTCGGGGTCAGCCCGCGGTCGCGTCCGGCGCTGCGCAGGGCGGCCCGCTGGCGCTCCAGCTGCGCCCGCCGGACCGGGTCCTCGCCGTGCGCCGCGACCGCGACCGGCTCCGGCAGCTCGACCGGTGCGGCCTCGGCCGGCTCGACCTCCGCCGCCTCGGCCGGGGTCGAGCGCAGCTTGGCCAGCCAGGCGCGGGACATCCAGGCGACGCCGAGCATCACGAGCACGCAGCCGCTCTTCACCAGCAGCAGCCGCCCGTACTCGGTGCCGGTCAGCGCCCCCCAGCCGCCCAGGCCCCGCCAGGACTGGTAGACCCCGGTCACGGCCAGCACGGCCACCGACCCGAACGCGATCTTCGAGAAGCGGTCCACCACCCCGGCCCCGACGCCCTCGCGCAGCGCGACCAGCAGCGCGGCCAGCCCGCCCAGCCAGAGCGCCATCGCGATCAGGTGCAGCACGCCGAGCGGCAGCGCCAGCCAGACCTGGATGCCCACCGAGGCGTGGTCGGCGCCGACCCAGGTCGCCGAGAGGGCGACCGCCAGCACCAGCCCGGCCACCCCGAGGCCGAGCCGGACCTCGCGCTGCGGCCGCGTGGCGGCCCGCCGCTCCAGCTCGCGCAGTTCGACGGCCTCGGCGTCGTCCCCGTCCGGCTCCGCCGCCGCGGGGAGCGGCTTCGGCGGCTGCCCCAGCTGCCCGACCAGCAGCGACAGGAACACCCCGCTCGCCGCGAGCAGCAGCAGCCGGGCGGCCAGCGCGGTGCCGATCCGCTCGTCCAGCGTCGCCCGTACCAGTGACAGGTCGAAGGCCTGTCCGATGCCCGAACCGCGCTCGTACGGGCCGCGCAGCATCAGCACCGCGACGGTGGAGACCAGCAGCGCCGTCCAGCCGGTCATCAGCAGCCGCTGCACCCGGCGCCGGGCGGTGCCGGCCGGCCAGCACACCAGCACGAAGGCGGCGACGCCGACCAGCAGCGCGAAGGCCGCGTAGGCGACGGTGCGCCCGGTGCCGTACAGGGCGGCGACCAGGCCGTCGGCCTTGGCGCCCTGGAGCGCGGTGGCCGACACCGAGGTGTCCGAGGGCGCGCCGATGGAGAAGGTGAACGCCCCGCCGACCGGGTGCGAGTCATCCGACACGGCCCGCCACGCCACCGTGTACGTGCCGTTGGCGAGGCCTCCCTTCAGCCCGACCCGGGCGGTGTTGCCCTTGCCGTCGGCGTGCGCCGGGTCGCCGGTGTCCACCGGCTTGCCGGCCGGGTCGAGCACCCGGACGGAGTCGCCGGAGAGCGAGACGGACTCGCTGAAGGTCAGCGTGACCGCTTGCGGGGCGGTGGCGACCACCGAGTTCTGCCGGGGGTCGGTGGAATCCAGGGTGGCGTGCGCGGAGGCCGGCCCGGCGCCCGCGAGCATCAGCGCGAGCAACGCGCCGAGTACCGCGAACACCCCGGCGATCCGACGGTGGGTGGCCTTCTCCAGGCCGGCCGACTGCATGGTGGCGGGTTCCCTAACTCTGGCCGGGGCGGTAGGTGAGCTCCTTGACCGGCACCTTCACGGAGATGGTGCCGGACTTGGCGAAGGTGAGGTCGAGCTCCAGCTCGTCACCGAGGGCGGGGGCCTTCTGCCACCCCATGATCATGAGGTGGTTGCCGCCGCGGGCGAGCCGCAGGTCGCCGTGCGCGGGGACGTCCAGGCTGTCCACCTGCTCCATCGTCGACTCGGTCGAGCGGTGCATGGTGACCGACCGGGCGGCCGGGCTGCTCACCTTGAGCAGTTCGTCGTGGCCGCCGTCGTTGCGGACGGTCAGGTAGCCGGCCGCCATGCCGCCGGCCGGGGGCAGCGGGATGTAGGAGTCGGCGACGCTGATCCTGGCCGGGCCGCTGGAGGCGGCGTCCGGGCCGGCGGTGCCGTCGCCGCTCCCGCAGGCCGCCAGGACGGCGCTGCCGCCCAGCGCCGTGGCGACGACGGCGCCGAGCAGGGCGGTGCGGCGGAAGCGGCGGGTTCCGGTGGTCACCGAGGTCACGCCGCGACCCCCTTGGCGAGCAGCGGCAGGTCGTGCTCGTAGGTCTTCTCCTCGGTGCCGCTCATGTAGAGCACGTGCGCCTTGTCGTCCGAGGGGAGGAAGGCCAGCACCTGCGCGCCGTGGGTCGAGGTGACCGTGCCGTCGGCGTTGACCACCGGGTCCTCGATCATGATGCCGAGCGACCTGGCCGCGGTCTTCACCTTGGCCAGGTCCCCGGTGAGGCCTATGAAGTCGCTGCCCATCGAGTCCAGCCAGGTGCGCAGCACCTTCGGGTTGTCGCGCTCCGGGTCGGTGGAGACGAAGACGACGTTGATCTTCTGCCGTTCGGCCTCGGGGAGCGCCTTCATCGCGACGCCGATGTCGCCCATGGTGGTCGGGCAGACGTCCGGGCAGCTGGTGTAGCCGAAGAACAGCAGGGTGGCCTTGCCGTTGGTCTGCTGACGCAGGTCGAAGGGCTGCCCGGAGGTGTCGGTCAGCTGGAGGTCCGGCTTCTCGAAGTTCTTGGCGAGCTTGGTGCCCTGGTACGGGGTGTTCTCCTTCTGCTGGGTGACCTTGGCGGCGGAGGAGCCGCTGCCGGAGGAGCCGCAGGCGGAGAGGGTCAGGGCGGCGGCCAGCGCGAGGGCGGCGGCGCCGGCCAGACGGGTGGTGCGGTGCATGGGAGTTCCGATCGTGCGCGGTGGACCGCCGGCGGGGCCGCACCGGTGGGTGGGGTACGGCCCCGCCGGCGCGGGGGGTCAGGAAGCGGAGCCGCTCTTGCGGCGCAGACCGAGCACGCCGACGGCGGTGCCGATCACGCCGACCACGATGCCGACCACGCCCAGGGTGCGGGCGGTGGAGTCGCTGGACCCGGCGTCGCCGGAGGCCGCGGCGTGGTCCGAGCTGCCCGCGGTCGCGGCCGGGGAGGCGGTGACGCCGTGGCCGTCGCCCTCGGCGGCCTTGGTGAGCTTCAGGACGGGCGCGGGCTTGGCCGGCTCGGGCTGGCCGTCCTTGGTCTCGTCGATCCAGCGGGAGATGTCGCCGTTGTCGTAGGTCTGGAGGGTCTTGAAGACCAGGTTGTCGGTGTCGGTCGGCAGCGGGCCGAGCGAGACCCGGAACTCCTGGAACTGGCCGGGGGCGATCTTGGCGCCGGCGTCGGCGGTCCAGGTGATCTTGGAGACGGCCTCGGTCACGTCGTTGCCGTGCACCTTGATCGGCTTGTCGAGCTTGGCCTTCTCGACCGCGGCGGTCCAGCCCGGCAGCGGCAGGGTCCGGACCGAGGCCAGCGGGTGGTCCAGCGGGAGGTTGACCTCCAGCTTCACCGTGCTCGCCGTGTCGCTCTCGTTCGGCACCCGGAAGTCGACGGCCGTGTAACCGCCCTGGGCGGCCGCGCCCGGGTTCACGGTGACGTGCGCGAACGCGGGGCCGGCCAGCGCCACCACGGAGGCGGCGGCGGTGAGGGCGACGGCGGCGATGCGACGGGTGGGAAGGGAACGCATGATGCGGGTCTCCGATCGGAGCTCGGCGGCACCGGGACCGGGCGACGGACGTGAACCGTGCCTCGGCGGGCCGCGCGTGGGGACGTGGGGGCTGTGCCTCGGACCGCCCCGGTACACGGGGAACGGCCGGACGGTGCGCACACCGCGAACCCGGGTCCGCACGGGCACCAGGAACGTCGGTCAGTACGCGAGGGCCCCGCACGGCGGGCCGCGCCGCACCACGCTGTGCCGCAGCACCGCACCCGCCGGGAGCAGGTCCTCGCCGTCCCGGGCCCCGAACCGGCGGGCCGGACCGGCCGCGCCGAACAGACCGCGCAGCAGCGCGGCCACCAGCGCGAACACCGTCCGCAACGGCGCCGTCCAGTGCTCCCGGGCCGCCGCGGCGGCCACCCGCAGCAGCCGCCACAGCGCCGCCTCGCCGCGCCGCAGCCACCAGCCCGCGACCAGCGCGGCGGCCAGGTGCCCGGCCAGCATCGACGGCGTCATCCCGAACACGCCGGCCTGCCACCAGGACACGGTGGCGTACGCCTGCGGGTCCAGACCCGCGGAGGAGACCAGCTGCTCCGGGGACGGGCCGCCGGGCAGGCCGAGCAGCGTGCCGGGCCGGGCCTCGTTGCAGATCAGCCGGCCGGCCACCTGCGGCACCGTCAGCGGGCCGGAGCCGCCGTGGTGCATGCCGGGCATGGCGGAGTGGAAACCGTGGAAGAGGCAGTGCAGCACGAGCTGCCCGGCCCCCAGCGCCCCGGCGATGGCCGGCAGCGAACGCTCCCGTCCGCCGCAGACCGACGCGAAGGCGAGGATCACGGCGAAGCCCGCCGCCAGCGCGGTCGGCGGCACGTTCCCGCCGCCCGCCAGGGCGTGCCCGGCGGCCGCTATCAGGGTGCACACCAGCGCGAACGGGACCGCCCGGGCAAGCCGCAGGTCCCAGGCGGCGGCCCCCACCGGCTGGGCCGGTCCGGAGGCGCCCGGGCGGGGGGCGGCGGCGAGGGCAGTCATGGCCGGGCCATCCTCTCATTGCGTACGCCGCTGAGACGGGCAGGGTGGGAAATCCCTACGAATGCCCCTTTCGGCCGCGGCGTGCGAGGGGGCGTACGCCCCGCCCGGCACAGACCCCGGCCCCCAGTCCATCCGCCGAACGGGCGGTAGCCGGCCTCGGGCACGGTTCACCCGGGAATCGTTCGGAGATACCTAGTTGTATGTGGAGCCGCAGCCAGGAGGGACCTCCCGTGGACATCTGGTGGACTCTGCACCTCAAGCGCGACCCGGCCAGCGTCCCGCTGGCCCGGCGCATCCTGCTCGGTGCGATGGCGACGGCGGGCGTCGACCCGCAGATCGCGGACGACCTCGGCGTCGCCCTCAGCGAGGCCTGCGCCAACGCCGTCGAGCACGGCGCCACCGGGCGGCCGGACGACGGGTTCCAGGTCACCGCCTCGATCAGCGGGGACCGGCTGCGGATCGAGGTCACCGACTCCGGCCCCGGCCTGCCCGGACCCGCGGCGCCCGTGTCACCCGCCGTGCCCGCCCGCCGTCCGGTCGGCTCCGCCCCGGTCGGCTCCGCCCCGGTCCGGCCGGCCGCGCGCGGCCGCTCCCGCCGCGGCCGCGCCACCGTTCCGGCCCGCGTGCTCGCCGCCCACCGGCCCCGCCACGACGGCCACCCGTACGACACCCACGTCCTGCCCGGCCGCCCCACCGCCCCCACGCTGCGCCCGGTCGACCTGGACACCCTCCCCGACCTCACCGCCGAGTCCGGGCGCGGGCTGTTCCTCATCCACGCCCTCACCGACCACGTGCAGCTGCGCAACCATCCGCTGCGGGGGGCGATCGTGAGCTTCGACAAGATCCTCAAGTGGCAGGACGGGGCGCTGCTGCGGGCTTCCTGAGGGCGGGCGGGGCGGGTCAGCGGCGGAGGGCTTCGGCGGGTTCCACGGTGGCGGCGCGCAGCGCCGGGTAGAGGCCGGCCAGCAGGCCGACGAGGCTGCCGGCGAGCGGAGCGGGCAGCACCGTCCAGGGCTGGAGCAGCGCGGTCCAGTCCCGGGCCAGGGCGACCAGGACGACGACGGCGACGCCGACGGCCGTGCCGATCAGTCCGCCGAGCGTGCCGAGGACGGTGGACTCGGTGAGGAACTGCGCGGCGATGTGCCGGGGGCGGGCGCCGAGGGCGCGGCGCAGGCCGATCTCGCCGGTGCGTTCCAGGACCGCCACCAGGGTGGTGTTGGCGATGCCGACGGCGCCGATCACCAGGCAGATGGCGGCCAGCAGCAGGAACAGCCCGGTCAGGTCGGTGGAGACGGAGTCCCGCAGGGTGTGCGGGTCGGGCGGGGCGAGGGCCTCGAAGCTCCTGGGCGTCTCGGGCCGCAGCGCGGTCGGGGCCTGGGAGGCGACCAGGCCGGCCGCGCCGGTCCGGGTGCGGACCACCATCCGGGCGCGGCCGTTCTCCCCGCTCTGCGGGTTGCCCCAGAGCGTCCGGGCGGTGGTGGCGGGCACCATGACGTCGAGTGCCGTCTCGGGCAGCCGTTCGCTGCCGTCGATGACGCCGATGACGGTGAACCCGACGCCGTTGACGAACACCGCCGGGTGGGCGTCGAGGCGGCTGATGCCGAGCCGTCCGGCGGCGGCCGAGCCCAGGACGGCGACGCGCAGGCCGCGTTCGCTGTGGAAGGCGTTGTAGACGGTGCCGGCGGAGACCCGGGCCTCGATCGCCTCGAACCCGCCGGGGGAGAGCGCCAGGACGTTCAGTCCGCTGCCGGAGCCGGGGCCGGGCACCGGGGAGGTGGAGATCCTCGGCTCGGTGAGCGGCGCGTTCCAGTAGACCCCGGCCGCGATCGCGCCGTTGAGCCGGCCCACCCGCTGGTCGGCGTCCTCGGGGAAGTCCATGGGGGCCCGGTGCTGCCCGTTGGCGAGGACCACGTCCGGTCCGCTGCCGACCAGGGTGACGGTGGTGTTCTGCAGGGACGAGAACCGCTTGCCGATCTGGCCGGTGGCACTGGAGGTCAACCCGAGGACGGCGACGAAGGCGCCGACGCCGAGGACGGTGCCCAGCAGGGTGAGCACCGAGCGGCCCGGGCGCTGCACCATGCCGGACAGCGCTTCGCTCAGCAGGTCGAGCGACTTCAGCCGGGAGAGCGGTACGTCGGCGTCGCCGGGGCCGCGTCGGGGCAGCAGTCTCACCGCTCGACCGCCGCCGTGGACGCGGTGAGCCGGCCGTCCCGGATGGTGATGGTCCGCCGGGCCCGGTCGGCGACCTCGCGGTCGTGGGTGATCACCAGCAGGGTCAGCCCGCCCTCGTGCAGTTCCTCGAACAGCTCCATGACCCGCAGGGCGGTGGCCGAGTCCAGGTTGCCGGTCGGTTCGTCGCACAGCAGCAGCGACGGCCGGTTCACCAGGGCGCGGGCGACGGCGACCCGCTGCCGTTCGCCGCCGGACATCCGGGAGGGCAGCGCCTCGGTCCGGTGGCCGAGGCCGACCCGGTCCAGCACCCGCCGGGCGGCGTCGGCCCGGCCCGCGCGGGGCGAGCCGGTGTAGACCTGGGCGAGCATCACGTTCTCCATGGCGGTGCGGTACGGCAGCAGGTGGAAGGACTGGAAGACGAAGCCGATCCGCAGGCCGCGCAGCGCGGTGCGGCGGGCTTCGGAGAGGGCGCCGGTGTCGATGCCGTCGAGTTCGTAGGTGCCGCCGCTGGGGCGGTCGAGCAGCCCGAGCAGGTTGAGGAAGGTGGACTTGCCGGAACCCGAGGGGCCGACCACGGCGACGTACTCGCCGGCGGCGATCTCCAGGTCGTGCGGGTGCAGGGCGGTGACCGGCGGCGGACCGGGGAAGGTGCGGGAGACCCCGCGCAGCCGGATGACCGGCGGGGTTCCGGGCTCCGGGGCCGGACGGTCCTCGCTCACCGGCCCACCACGACCTGCTCGCCGGGCTTGAGTTCGGCCCCGGCGGCGGCCTTGACCTCGACGAACCCGTCCGCGGCGACGCCCGCCGTCACCTCCACGGTGCGCCGGGTGCCGTCGGCGCCCGCGACGGACACCGAGGTGCGGCCGTCGACACCCGAGCTGATGGCCGAGGAGGGCACGGCCAGCACCTCGCCCTGGGTGGAGGCGGCGACGACGGTGATCCGGACGTCCTGGCCCTCCAGCGCCGGATCCCAGGGCGCGTCCGGCGTGACGACCAGCGGGACGTACGGGTCGGTGCCGGCCCCCGGTGCCGCCGCCGGCGCGCTGGCGCCGCCGCCTGCGGCGGGGCTTCCGGGGGTGACGAGCGCGCCCACCGAGCCGACCTTGGCGGGCAGTTGGACACCCGTGGTCTCGGACAGCACGGTGACGGCCATGCCGGGCTTGACCAGCGGGGCGTCGCCGGGGAGCAGGTGGCCGGTGAGGTTGAGGCCGCCGGCGGTGAGGGTGAGGACCGGGGCGGTCACCTTGTCGCCGACCTTGGCGCCGACGGAGCCCACCCGGGCCGGCAGCGCGGGCAGGAACACCACTTCGGCGGCGGGCAGTTGGGGGCCGTCCTTGGCCTGGGCGCGGGCCAGTTCCTGCTGCTTGGCGGTGAGGTCGGCGCGGGCGCGGCCGAGCGCGGCGGCACCACCGGCGGGCGCGCCGGCCGCCGCGGTTCCCGTGGCCGGCGCGCCGGGCTTGCCGGCCGCCGCGGTCGGCTCGCTGCCGCGGGCGGGCTGGCTCTCCAGGTCCTGGACGGCCTGCTTGGCCTGGTCCACGGCCTGCTGGGCGGTCCGGACGGCGGTGGCGGTCTGGTCGCCGGTGGTCGGCACCGGGTAGCCGAGCTTCTGGTAGAGCTTGGTCACGGCCGTCTTGGTGGCGGCGCCGAAGTAGCCCTTCTCGTCGCCGCCGGAGTAGTGCCCCATGCCCCGGAGCACGTCCTGCAACTGGCCTATGTCGCCGCCGCTCTCGCCCGGTGCCATGTCGCGGTAGGCGGGCGTCGCGCCGGGCAGGGCGATCACCGGGCGCCCCGACACCTCGGCCAGCACCTGCCCGGAGTCCACGGAGGCCCCGCCGTCGACCTTCAGCGCCGTGACGATCGGAGGGCTGCCGCCCGGGCCGCCGGCACTGGCCGAGACCGCGCCCGGCTGTACCGGGAAGGACTGGCCGGCCGTGAACACCCCGCGCAGCACGGTGGTGTTGGACAGCACCCGCTGCACCACCGGCGCCGTGAGCACCGAGGCGGGCGGCGCCTTGGTGTCGGCGGCCGCCTGCTCCGGCGAGCGGATCAGGGTGGCGGCCCACATCCCGCCCCCGGCGGTGACCGCCGCGACCAGGGCGATCACGACGATCAGTCGCCGGCGCCGACGCGCGGTGGACCCGGCCGGGACGGCGGGTTCCGCTGCGGCGGCCGCTGCGGGTTCGGTCGCGGCGGTCTCGGGATCGGGTGTCTCCACGGCTTCCAACTCCGGTGCTTCGTTCGATGCTTCGCGCTCGGGCAAGGTCAGCTGCGGGGCGAGGGTCCGGTGGTGGCGCCCGGGCACGGCAGCGGGTTCTGGATGTCCGTGACCTTCCAGACCCCATTGATCTGACGCATCGTCATGACGCTGAGTTGCTCAGGTCGTTCACCGACTTGTTCGATCTCCTGTCCGGTGCCCGTGTCGACGATCTTCCAGGCGTTCAGGTCCACGCAGTCGTAGATCCGGCGGGCCTCGCCGTCGACCCGCATGCCGAGCAGCCGGTGCTTCACCTCACCGGCCATGCGGCGGTTGTCCTGGTGCATCTGGCCGACCGAGGCGCGCAGGATCGAGAGGTTGGGTTCGTCGGCGTGGGCGTCGAGCGGGGCGGCCCGGTCGTCGGCGGCTCGGGCGACCTTCGTCCACTCGTCCCAGTAGCTGAGGTACGGCTGCCGGAGGTCGGTGTCGACCGCGATCAGCGGTTCGCCGTACGGGCCGGTGGCGGTCGCGCCGTCCGGGGAGGCCGAGGAGGTGCCGGAGCAGCCCGTGGCGGCCAGGAGGGCGGCGCCGGCGGCCAGGGCGGCGACCGACGCCCGTAGCGGGCGGGCGGGCCGGTGGCGGCTCACTGGCCGTGCTCCCGCAGCACCGCCGCCGCCTTGTCGATCTGGGCCTGGATGGCGGCGCGGTAGGCCTTCAACTCGCTGTCGTGCTGCTCGATCAGCTGCTTCTGGATGGCGCTCTGCACGCCGAAGGCGATGCCGGAGAGGTTGGTCTGCTTGGTGCAGGCGACGTCGGCCTTGGCGGTGTCGATCTCCCGCTGGGTCACCGTGGGCCCCCAGGACTCGGTGCTGAGGCTCTCCGGGGTGCTGTAGGCGTAGCCCTTCTGCTTCATGCAGGTGGCCCACTCGGCGATGGCGGCGGTGACCCGGGCGTCCGACTTGGTGCGGTTCATGGACTGGCCGGTGAGGTCACCGTAGACGTCGCCGCTGGGCGCCTTGTCGTTCTTGAGCTTGCGGTCGGCCTCGCCCGTGCAGCCGCCGGGCGGGGTGTCGCCGCCGGCGGGCTCGCCCCCGGTCGGGGACTTCAGCCCGGACAGCGCGGTGAACTCGGCCGGGTTCAGCGTGCCGCCTCCGGCCTTGGTCGCCCCGGCGGCGCCGGGTGCGTGGAAGCCGTACTGGGCGGCCTGTGCCTCGTTGAGGAACCCGTACGGGGTGGGCATGTCGTCCTTGCCGACCTTGGTGAGGTCGGCGTTGTTCGGCTGCCAGGAGCCGAAGCCGAGCCGCTTCATGCAGTCCTGGGTGAGCAGGCCCTGCGCCCTCGCGATGCCGGTCAGCTCCTGGGGGGTCGCCGAGAAGGCCCGCAGCGGGAGCTGCTGGGTGTCGGCCACGGTCGTCGGGGTCGGCGTCGCGGTCAGGGCCGGTGCCGCGGCCTGGCCGCCGGAGCCGCCGGGGGCCGGGCTGGCGCTCTTGCCGGAGGAGCAGCCGGTGATCAGGGCGAGCCCGGCGGCAGCGACGAGCAGGGCGGTGCGGCGGTGGGACCTCAAGAGTGGACCTCGTTGCTCGGGCGGGCCGGTAGTCTCGGACGGTGCCCTCTTCGCCCCATTAGCGGTGGGGCGAAGAGGGCGTGACGCGGTGGTGCGATCAGCAGTGGGTCAGCTGGTTCGCGCGGGCGCCGGCGATGTAGTCCTCGTGGGTGTAGCCCCAGACGTTGGTGGACCTGTCGGTGTTGCTGTCCCAGGCGTAGTAGCCGTTGACCGCCGAACCGGGGGTCCAGCACCAGTCGTTGGTGCCGTGGCCCGGGTAGCCGACGCCGTTGATGGTGGCGCCCGTGTCGGCGGCGCCCCGGATGTTGGCGGCGGTGGTGTAGTCGGTGACGTAGAGGGCGTTGGCGGCGCCGGTGCCGAGCGTCAGCGTGGCGACGGCGGCGACCGCCACGGAGGCCACACGGCTCACACGGGACTTGAGCATGGTGATTTCCCATCTCTCGTGACACGGAAGGTGGTTGTCGATGCCCCGATCGGGGCAAGGCCATCTCAGCACCGGGCCCCAAGGCCCACCAGTGTCCTCAGGTACAGTCCTCCAAGCGGACCAGCAGCGCCGCCTGGGCCAGTTGGATGCGTGAGTGGACGCCGAGCTGTTCGAACAGCGCGGCGGTGTGTGCCTTGACCGTCCGTTCCTCGATCCGCAGTGCGGCGGCGATCTCCTGGTTGGAGCAGTCGGTTCCGATGAGTGCGAGGACTTCGGCGCGGCGCCGGGACAGTCCCCTGACCCGGACGGCAGCCGCTCGCATTCTGGACAGATGATCAGGCGTCAACTGCGTTGCTTCGCCCATCGGTTCCCCCCGTAGGCTGAGTCTGGAGCGTACGCACCGTCAGTTTCGACCGGCCGATTGGTCCAGTCAACCTGGATGTCACAGTGCGAGAAGGTTCGTATGTGCACGGTGAGGTGGGCGGGACTGGTGGTACGGGCCATCGGCCGGATCGGCCGGTTCCGGTTCCGGTTGCCGGGTGCGCGGGGCCGCCGGACGATGGGGGCATGATGCACCAGATGCGAGCCGAGTACGGCGCCGGCGACGCGGCCGGCGGGGTACGGCTGTGGCACGTGGTCCGGGGTGAGGAGAGCGTCGCGATGTGCGGGCGGGAGCTCGACCCGGCGGCGGCGGTGCGGTCGGCGGTGGACTGGGGGAAGACCCCCGAGCTGTGCTGCCACACCTGCGGGGCGTACTTCCTGCGCGAGGCTCCGTACCTGGCGGCCGAGCACCCGTAAGCGGCACTACCGTGCTCGGTATGGAGGAACCTCTGGTCCGGCCGCGGTCGCTGACCCGGGAGGCGGCCGGGCTGCGTGCCGGTGTGCCCGAACTGCCCGAGTACGTCGACCGGTTGTGCGCGCTGGTCGAGCGGGTGGATCCACTGGTCCACGCGTTCGTGCCCGAGCCCGGGCGGCACGACAGGCTGCACGCGCGGGCACGGGAACTGGCCGCGAGGTACCCGGAGCCGGGCGGCCGGCCGCCGCTGTACGGGGTGGCGGTGGGCGTCAAGGACATCGTGCACGTGGACGGCCTTCCCACGCACGGTGGTTCGGCGCTGCCGCCCGGGGTGCTGGCCGGACCGCAGGCCGTGGTGGTGGACCGGCTGCTGGCGGCGGGGGCGCTGGTCGCGGGCAAGACGGTGACCGCCGAGTTCGCCGCGAGCGCCCCGGGCCCGACCCGCAATCCGCACCATCCGGGGCACACCCCGGGAGGCTCCAGCAGCGGTTCGGCGGCGGCGGTCGCGGCCGGGCTGGTGCCGCTGGCGATCGGCACCCAGACGGTGGGCTCGGTGATCCGCCCGGCCGCGTACTGCGGGGTGGTGGGCTTCCGGCCGACCCACGGGCGCATTCCGATGGCGGGGGTGATCCCGAACGCGCCGAGCTTCGACACCCTCGGGGTGTTCACCGCGGACCTGGCGGGCGCGGCGCTGGCGGCCTCGCTGCTCTGCGACGACTGGTGGGGCGGTGCCGGGGAACAGCCGTCCGGCGGGCCGGCCGCACCGGTGCTCGGGGTGCCGGACGGGACGTACCTGGAGTGCGCCGAGCCGGGCGCGCTGCGGGCCTTCGAGGACCGGCTGGACCGGCTGGCGAGGGCCGGGCTGGCCGTGCGACGGGTCGAGCTGTTCCCGGAGTTCGCCGAGGTGAGGCGGCAGTCACAGCTGATCAACCGGTTCGAACTGGCCCGTGGCCACGCCGACTGGTTCGCTCGTTTCGGCGGGCTCTACCGGCCGGAGACGGCGGCGAGCATCCGGGCCGGCCGGGGCGTCGAGGCCGGGGACCGGGCGGCCGCCCTGCGGTTCCGCGAGCGGCTGCGCGAGCGGGTGGCCGCGGCGGAGGCGGCGGCCGGGGTGGACCTGTGGCTGGCGCCCTCGGCGACCGGTGGGGCGCCGGAGGGCCTGCACGGCACGGGGGACGCGGTGATGTCGCTGCCGTGGAGCTTCCTCGGGCGGCCCGCGCTGAGCCTGCCGGCCGGGCGGACCCCGCAGGGGCTGCCGCTGGGGCTCCAGGTGATCGGCGCGGCGGGCGAGGACGAGCACCTGCTGGCCCGATCGGCCCTGCTGGAAGCGGTGTCGGCGGAGGTCCAGGAGGTCCGGAAACCCTAGGACAGCCTGGAGGCCCCGGCGCCGCGGGCCCCGGTACCGGGGCGCCGCTCGGGCCCGCGCCGCTCGTCGGGGAAGCGCGGCCCGCCGATCAGGAAGAACAGTGCGGCGGTCGGGAAGCCGAGCGAGGCGGCCAGCACCACGATGAACTGCCAGAACATCTCCCGCTCCTCGTCACTCGAGGGCCGCCCGGACACCCGGATGTGTCCCAAACCCGACCCGCTCCGATTGGCCGAATCCTCCGGTCACTGTCCGACGGTATGGCCGAATCACCTCGGCTGCCACCGGGCACCGCGCCCCGGCCCGCGCCACACCGGCGCACGGGTCTGGGCGTGGGCCGGTGTGGCGGCCACACTGTCGGGATGCAGCTACAGCTCGCAGGGGAAGCGCGGCGGCCCGACCGCGAGAGCGAGGACTTCGCCGCGGCCTCGCCGGAGGCGCTGGTCCTGCTGGACGGCGCGGGTTCGCCGGCCGGCCTGGAGTCCGGATGCCGGCACGGAACGGCCTGGTACGTGCGCCGGCTGGGCGTCCACCTGCTCGCCCGGCTCACCGACCGGGCGGACCGCTCGATCGCCGAGTGCCTGGCCGACGCCATCGTGGAGACGGCCGCGCTGCACGGCGGCCGCTGCGACCTGGCCCACCCCAACACCCCCGCCGCGATGGTCGTCGCGGCCCGGCGGCACGGCCGGTCGCTGGAGTACCTGGTGCTCGGCGACTCGCTGCTGGTGCTGGACTTCAAGGACGGCCCGCCGAAGGTGATCGGGGACAACCAGCGCTTCCCCGGCGGGGAGGAACTGCGCCGCCAGGTCTGGGAGACCGTCCCCGGCTCGGCCGAACGGGTCGCGCTGCACCTGGAGTACGCGCTGGCCGTGCGCGCCGCCCGCAACCGGGGCAACGGCCCGTGGATCGCCGCCGCCAGCCCGCGCGCGGCCGAGCACGCCGAGACCGGCTTCGTCCCGCTGGACCGGCTGTACGCGCTGGCCGCCTTCACCGACGGTGCCTCGCGCTACACCGAGCGCTTCGGGCTGGGCAGTTGGGGCGACGTGTTGCGGCTGCTCGCCGAGTCCGGCCCGGCCGAGCTGATCTCCCAGGTCCGGGCGGCGGAGCGGGCCGACGCCACCTGCGAGCGCTGGCCGCGCGGCAAGATCCACGACGACGCCTCGGCGCTCTACGCGCTGCTGTGACCACGTGACGGAGCGCCGCGCATGACGGAGCGCCGCACGTGACGGAGCGGCGGACCGGAGACCGGTCCGCCGCTCCGCCGTGCGGGCGGGCTCAGTGGCCGTCGGCGGGGATGGTGCCGAGGCGGCCGGCCTGGAAGTCCTCCATGGCCTGCTGGAGTTCGCGGTGGCTGTTCATGACGAACGGGCCGTAGTGGGCGACGGGTTCGCGGATCGGGAGGCCGCCGAGGAGGACGACCTCGAAGTTGTTGTCGCGGGAGTCCTGCTTCTCGTCGGCGCGCAGGGTGATGGAGTCGCCGTCGCCGAAGACGACGGCCTGGCCCCGGTGGAAGGGGCGGTGCTCGGTGCCGGCCGAGCCGTTGCCGGCGAGGCCGTAGGCGAGGGCGTTGAAGTCGGCGCGCCAGGGCAGGGTGATCTGGGCGCCGGGGTTGATCGACGCGTGGATCATGGTGATCGGGGTGTGGGTGGCGCCGGGGCCCTGGTGGCCGTCCAGCTCGCCGGCGATGACGCGCAGGAGCGCGCCGCCGTCCTCGGTGCTGAGCAGCTTGACGCTGCCGCCGCGGATGTCCTGGTACTTCGGGGTGATCATCTTGTCCGAGGCGGGCAGGTTCACCCAGAGCTGGAGGCCGTGGAAGAGGCCGCCGGACTGCACCAGGGACTCCGGCGGGGTCTCGATGTGCAGGAGGCCGGAGCCGGCGGTCATCCACTGGGTGTCGCCGTCGGTGATGGTGCCGCCACCGCCGTGCGAGTCCCGGTGGATGAACGTTCCGTCAATGATGTACGTGACGGTCTCGAAGCCGCGGTGCGGGTGCCAGGGGGTGCCCTTGGGCTCGCCGGCCGCGTAATCCACCTCGCCCATCTGGTCCATCATGATGAACGGGTCGAGGTACTTCTGGTTGATCCTGGCGAAGGCGCGGCGGACGGGGAAGCCCTCGCCCTCGTAGCCCTCGGGGGCGGTGGCCACGGTCAGGACCGGCCGGGCGCTCGTGACGGCGGGGTCCGGCGTGGTGACGCGCGGAAGGGTCAGCGGGTTGTCGACGGTCACGGCGGGCATGTCGGCCTCCTTCTGGGGAGTGGCTTCGGCCTGATGTCCCTCAGGTTAGTTCAATTCTCAACAACAAGCAAGTTGAAAGTTGAACTATGTAGTGACGGAGGAGCGCGGGGCTCCTCTTCCAGGATGGGTCAGCCGTACATCCGGCGCATCGTGAAATCGACCATCTGCTCGACGGCCTTGGCGTCGAACACCATCCGGTGCTCGCCCTCCATGTCCAGCGCGAAGCCGTAGCCGGTCGGCAGCAGGTCCAGGACCTCGGCGCCGGTGACGGTGAAGTGCTTGGAGTCCTTGCCGGCGTAGCGGCGCAACTCCTTCAGCGAGCTGAACATCGGGATCACCGGCGTCGGGGTGTTGTGCAGCGCCAGGAAGCCGGGGCGGTCGCCGCGGGGGCAGTGCACCTTCGAGGTGATGAAGATCGCCTGGAAGTCCTCGACCGCCATCGAGCCGGTGGTGAAGGCCCGGACCGCGTCCGCGAGTGAGGGAGGCGAGGGTTCCGGGTAGAGGGACTGCTGGGGGGTCTGCGACTGCCCGCCGTAGGCGTCGGGTCCGGGCATGCCGTTCATGCCCGGCTGCGGCCCCGCCTGCTGCTGGTAGGGATCGCCCGGGTATGTGTTCTGGTCATATCCGTACACACGGACAGGCTAGCGGGAGCGCACCCTCCTGTGCTGGCATCGATCCTGACAAGGAGTGGCCGTTCCGGCTGTGGGACGTGACCACGTTCATAGCGGTGGATCGGCCGGCGGGGGCTTGCCCAAGTTACCGCTGGGTAGCATCATGATGCCTACTGGTGGGTACGGGGCGCCGGAAGGCGGTCTCCCGGAAGCGACGAACCGGAGATAACGGCGATGGGTCACTACAAGTCCAACCTGCGGGACGTGGAGTTCAACCTCTTCGAGGTGTTCGGCCGCGAGCAGGTGTACGGCACCGGACCGTTCGCGGACATGGACGTCGAGACCGCGAAGAACATCCTGAGCGAGATCTCGCGCCTCGCCGAGAACGACCTCGCGGCGTCCTTCGCCGACACCGACCGCAACCCGCCGGTCTTCGACCCGGAGACCAGCACCGCGCCGGTCCCGGCCACCTTCAAGAAGAGCTACCAGACCTTCATGGACGCCGAGTGGTGGCGCCTGGGCATCCCGGAGTCGATCGGCGGCCAGGTCACCCCGAACTCGCTGATCTGGGCCTTCGCCGAGCAGATCCTGGGCTCCAACCCGGCCATCTGGATGTACTCCTCCGGCCCGGCCTTCGCCGGCGTCATCGCCGACGAGGGCACCGAGGAGCAGCTGGAGATCGCCAAGCGGATGACCGACCGCCTGTGGGGCTCCACCATGGTCCTCACCGAGCCCGACGCGGGCTCCGACGTCGGCGCCGGCCGCACCAAGGCGATCCAGCAGGAGGACGGCTCCTGGCACATCGAGGGCGTGAAGCGCTTCATCACCTCGGGTGAGCACGACATGTCCGAGAACATCGTCCACATGGTGCTGGCCCGCCCCGAGGGCGGCAAGCCGGGCACCAAGGGCCTGGGCCTGTTCATCGTCCCCAAGTTCGACTTCGACTGGGAGACCGGCGAGCTGGGCGAGCGCAACGGCGTCTACGCCACCAACGTCGAGCACAAGATGGGCCTCAAGGCCTCGAACACCTGCGAGATGACCTTCGGTGCCAAGCACCCGGCCAAGGGCTGGCTGCTCGGCGAGAAGGTCGACGGCATCCGCCAGATGTTCAAGATCATCGAGTTCGCCCGCATGATGGTCGGCACGAAGGCCATCGCCACCCTCTCCACCGGCTACCTGAACGCCCTGGAGTACGCCAAGGAGCGCGTGCAGGGCGCCGACATCTCGCAGTTCCTGGACAAGACCGCCCCGCGCGTCACCATCACCCACCACCCGGACGTGCGCCGCTCGCTGCTGACCCAGAAGGCCTACGCCGAGGGCATGCGCGCGCTGGTCCTGTTCACCGCCTCCGTCCAGGACGACATGACGGCCGCCAAGCTGCGCGGCGAGCACGACGAGGCCGCCGAGCGCCTGAACGACCTGCTGCTGCCGATCGTCAAGGGCTACGGCTCGGAGAAGTCCTACGAGCAGCTCGCCCAGTCGCTCCAGACCTTCGGCGGCTCCGGGTACCTCCAGGAGTACCCGATCGAGCAGTACATCCGGGACGCCAAGATCGACACCCTGTACGAGGGCACCACGGCGATCCAGGGCCAGGACTTCTTCTTCCGCAAGATCGTCAAGGACGGCGGCCAGGCGCTCACCGTGCTGTCCGAGCAGATCCGGAAGTTCGTCGACTCCGCCGAGGGCGGCGAGGCCCTGGCCGCCGAGCGCACCCTGCTCGGCAAGGCCGCCGACGACCTGGCGGCCATCGTCGGCAAGCTGATCGCCGACCTGACCTCGGTCGAGCAGGACGTCAAGAACATGTACAAGGTGGGCCTCAACACCACCCGCCTGCTGATGGTCTCCGGCGACGTCGTGGTCGGCTGGCTGCTGCTGCGCCAGGCCGCGGTGGCCCTGGCCAAGCTGGAGGCCGGCGCCTCGGAGAAGGACGTCCCCTTCTACCAGGGCAAGGTCGCGGCGGCCCGCTTCTTCGCCAAGAACGTCCTGCCGACCATCGCCCCGCAGCGCGCGATCGCCGAGGGCATCGACAACGAGATCATGGAGCTGGCGGAGGAGGCCTTCTAGGCCCACCCCCACGACTGCCTGACACCCACCCTCACACCGAAGGGCCCGGCTGCCACCGGGCCCTTCGGTGTGTCCGGAGCCGGAACGGTCCCGGCGCGTGGGGCCGGGAACGGCCGCGGAACCCGCCGGTCGGGCGGGGCGGACACGGTTGTGTCCTGGTTGCGCATCGGATGGGATGCTCCGAGTGCCCTGTCCGTGTACCGGCATATGCTCGGGTGCGAAGCCGCTTCCCCATCCGGCTTCGGCCCTCACTCGACCCAGGAGCAGCATGTCGACCGCCGCCCGCCAGGCATTCTTCGACCGGACGCACAGCGACGATCTGATCGCGTTCCTCGGCACCTCGCCGTCCCCGTACCACGCGGTGGCGAGCGCCGCCGAGCGGCTGGAGAAGGCGGGCTTCCGGCAGGTCGCCGAGACCGAGGCGTGGGACGGCGCGGCGGGCGGGCGCTACCTGATCCGCGGCGGCGCGCTGATCGCCTGGTACCTGCCGGAGGGCGCGGGCCCCGAGACCCCGTTCCGGATCGTCGGCACCCACACCGACTCGCCCAACCTGCGGGTCAAGCCGGTGCCGGACACCGGCTCGGAGGGCTGGCGGCAGGTCGCGGTGGAGATCTACGGGGGCGTCCCGCTGAACACCTGGCTGGACCGCGACCTCGGCCTCTCCGGCCGGCTCGCGCTCAAGGACGGCACCTCCCGGCTGGTCCAGCTGGACGAGCCGCTGCTGCGGGTGCCGCAGCTGGCCATCCACCTGGACCGCCAGGTCAACGAGGGCATGAAGCTCGACAAGCAGCGCCACCTCACCCCGATCTGGGGCCTCGGCCCGGTCGACGAGGGCTCGCTGATCTCCTACGTCGCCCGGCGGGCCGGTCTGGACGCCGCCGACGTGGCCGGCTGGGACCTCATGACGCACGACGTCCAGCCCGCCTCCTACCTGGGCCGCGACCGCGAGCTGCTGGCCGGCCCGCGCCTGGACAACCTGCTCTCGGTGCACGCGGCCACCGCCGCGCTCGCCGCCGTCGCCACCGGCGAGGGCGCCGCCCGTCTGCCGTACATCCCGGTGCTGGCCGCCTTCGACCACGAGGAGACCGGCAGCGAGTCCGACACCGGCGCGCAGAGCCCGCTGCTCGGCAACGTGCTGGACCGGACGATCCACGCGCGCGGCGGCCACACCGAGGACCGGGCCCGGGCGCTCGCCGGCACCGTCTGCCTCTCCTCGGACATGGGCCACGCCGTCCACCCGAACTACAGCGAGCGGCACGAGCCGGGCCACCACCCGATGCCGAACGGCGGGCCGATCCTCAAGGTCAACGTCAACAACCGCTACGCGACCGACGGCATCGGGCGGGCGGTGTTCGCGGCCGCCTGTGAGAAGGCGGGCGTGCCGTGGCAGACCTTCGTGTCCAACAACGCCATGCCCTGCGGTACGACGATCGGCCCGATCACGGCGGCGCGGCTGGGCATCAAGACGGTGGACTGCGGCATCGCGGCGCTGTCCATGCACTCGGCGCGCGAGCTGTGCGGCGCGGAGGACCCGTACCTGCTGGCGAGCGCGATCAAGGCCTTCCTGGAGGGCTGAGGACGGTGGCGGACGGGGCCCGGCGACCGTTCGCCGGGCCCCGTCGCGTTCGCCCGTCCTACTCCATCCCGGCGAGGACCAGCGGAAGGCGGCGAGCGCCGTCGGCGACCAGCTTCACCGGCACGCCCCAGTCCTGCTGGTGCACGTGGCAGGCCGGGTACTCGATCTCCGGGTCGTCGTCGCAGGAGGCGGCCATCGCCGAGACGTGCAGCACGCCCTCGGCGACGTCGTCGGAGAGCACCAGCTCGCGGGAGAGGTCGCTGTCCGCGCCCGCGCCGGAGACCAGCAGCTCGGGCGGGGTCGCGCTGACCAGCAGCCGGGTGGACGGACCGTAGCGCTCGTCCAGCTTCTGGCCGTTCGGCGCCTCGAAGACGACGTCCAGCCGGAAGGCGCCCGGGGCGACCTCGGTGGCCGCGCGCCGGGTGCGGTGCGCCACCGCCTCGACCCGCACCGCCTCCTCGGGCAGCCGCAGCCTGGTCAGCCGGTGCCGGGCCGACTCGACCACCACGATGTCGCCGTCCGCCAGCACCGCCCCGGAGGGCTCGCGCAGGTCGGTGGCCAGCGTGCTGACCTCGCCGCTCGCCGGGTCGTAGCGGCGCAGCGCGTGGTTGTAGGTGTCGGCGACGGCCACCGAGCCGTCCGGCAGCACGGTGACGCCCAGCGGGTGCTGGAACAGGGCCTGCCCGGCGGCGCCGTCGCGGTGTCCGAAGTCGAACAGGCCGGTGCCGACGGCGGTCCGGACCGTCTTGGTTTCACGTGAAACCGAACGCAGTGCCGAGGTCTCGGAGTCGGCGACCCAGAGCCGCTCGCCGTCCGCCGAGACCGCGAGGCCGGACGGCTGGGCGAACCAGGCCTCGGCGGCAGGCCCGTCCACCAGGCCCTCGTTGGTGGTGCCGGCCGCGACCGCGACCGTGCCGGCCGCCGGGTCGTACGACCACAGCTGGTGCACGCCGGCCATCGCGATCCACACCTCGCCGTCGAACCAGGCGACGTCCCACGGCGAGGACAGGTCCACCTCGCGGGCCGGGCCCTCGGTGGCCGAGCCCTGCCACCACTGGCGGCCGGTGCCGGCCAGGGTGGTCACGCTGCCGTCGGCGAGGCGGACGCCGCGCAGGGCGTGGTTGACGGTGTCGGCGACCACCACGTCGTACGCGTGGCCCTCCGGGAGCAGCGCGAGGCCCTGCGGCTCACTGAACCGCGGGCCGACGCCGTCCGCGCCGTCGCCGTCCACCAGGCCGCGCTGCCCGTCGCCGATCCGGCGCACCACCGTCTCGCCGTCCTCGGCCAGCTCGACCAGCGAGTGGTGGCCGGAGTCGGCGACCAGGAAGTTGCCGTTCGGCAGCCGGACCGCCTTGCCGGGGAACGAGAGGACCCCGGCGCTCGGCTCCGGCGCCACGTACGGGCCGTCGCCGCGGCGCAGCGTGCCCTTCGCGGCGTGCTCGGCCTCCAGCTCCTCGACCAGCCGGGCCAGCGCGTGGGCGTGCCCCTCACCGGCGTGCTGGGCGACCACGTACCCCTCCGGGTCGATCACCACCAGCGTCGGCCAGGCCCGCACGGCGTACTGCTTCCAGGTGGCCAGCGCCGGGTCGTCCAGCACCGGGTGGTGCACCTCGTAGCGGGCCACGGCGTCGACCACGGCCTGGTGGTCGGCCTCGTGCACGAACTTCGGCGAGTGCACCCCGACGATCACCACGGTGTCGCGGTGCTTCTCCTCCAACTCCCGCAGCTCGTCCAGGACGTGCAGGCAGTTGATACAGCAGAAGGTCCAGAAGTCCAGGATGGTGATCTTGCCCCGGAAGTCGGCGAGCGCGAGCTCCTTGCCGCCGGTGTTCAGCCAACCGCCTGCCCCGACCAGCTCGGGGGCGCGTACACGTGCACGAGATGCCATGCCTGTATCCAACCGCATGGCCCGCGGGAGGAATTCCGGGCGGACGTGCCGTGACGGCGGTCAGCAGACCCGGAGGTCGGTCACGGGCTGGACGGCGACCTCGTGGCGGCACAGCCGGCCGTCGACCCACAGGGCCACGTCGATCCGCTCGCCGGGCCTGGTCAGTTCGGCGACGAGGCGGTCGGAGAAGGCGTCGAGCTCCCCGGGGTCGCCCGGCCGGCCGGTGAACCGGGCCGTGTGCCGGACGGGCAGTTCCTCGGCGCGGTAGGCGAGGGCCCACAGGAGGCCGGTGGCCTCGGCGAGCGGGGGGACGAGCCGGGTGGTCCGGGCCGGGTCGGCGGGGGCCCGGCGCAGGTTCGGGGTGGGGGCGGCCGGGAGCTCGGCGGCGGTGGGGGCTTCGGCGGCCCACCAGACGTCCAGCTCGACGGCCGCGGGCGACGCGGGGCCGAGGGCCGACCGGATGTCGGTCCAGAAGCCGGCCGGGCCGTCGGCGTCGATGTCGAAGGCGCCCTCCACCAGCCCGGTGCGGCGCAGCCGGGCGATGAGCTCCCGGCACTGGGCGCGGAGCACGGCGAAGGTGTCCTCGGGGTGGGGCGGGGACTTGGCGGGGGAGAGGTGGAGCCAGTGGTCGTAGGCGTGCCCCGGTGCGGGGGAGGGGTCGACGCGGTCGCCCGGGGCGGTGGCGACGCGGATCCACATCCGGCTGCGGCCGTCGGCCGAGACGGTCGCCCCCCAGGGACCCGACCCGTCCCGGTACGTGATGCCGAGCAGGGCGGCCAGCTCCTCGGCGGACGGCGCCCGGCCTTCGGGCCAGCGCAGGTACAGGCCGGCGTCTACGGACACGAGGTGTTCCTCGGGGGTTCGGGGCGGTGTCGGGCGGCGCTCGGTTCGACGGTCTCGCGGGCGGTCGGCCGGGTGGGCGGGGTGGCCCGGGTGGCCCGCTCGGCCGTGAGGCCGTGGAGGTCCGGGCGGGGGCGGGGCCGGGTGAGGTCGGCGTGCCAGCGGGTCTCGCCGTCCAGGGTGTGGGCGGTGGGGCACAGGCCGAGGGCGCGGGCGATCGCGGCGGAGGCGCGGTGGTCGGGGTGGATGTGGGCGACGGCCTCGGTGACGCCGGCGGCGGTGAGGTGGGCGAGCAGGGTGCGGGCGGCCTCGGTGGCCAGGCCGCGGCGCTGCCAGGGGGTGCCGATCACCCAGGCGAGTTCGGCGGCCCCGGTGCGGACGGTGGTCTGCACGTAGCCGACGAGGGCGCCGTCGGCGCGCAGCCGCAGCACCCAGTTGCCCCAGGCCTCGGCGGGGTCGGGGGAGCCGGCGGCGAGCCGGGCGCAGCGGGCGCGCGTCTCCTCGACGGTGGCCGGGCGGCCGCCGGTGAAGGCGTGCAGGGCCGGGTCGGCGAGGGCGGCGGCCAGCTCGTCGGCGTGCGCGGGGGAGATCGGCAGCAGGTCGAGGCGTTCGCCGCGCAGCTCGGCGGTGGTGAGGTCGGGGCGCATGGCGGTATTGAAGGCGATCGGGGGCCGCCACGCGACGGGTTTTGGCGCCGGTGCTTTCCCCGCGGCCGGGAACCCGGGGTCGAATGGGCGGCGTCACCGACGTCGACCGGCGTCGAACGGACGACAGGCCGGCGTCGAACCGGCGACAGAGCGGCGCCGAGCGGCGTCAACACGGAGGAGGTCCCACGGTGCGGTACCTGGTCAGGGAGAAGCTGTTCGCGGTCGGCGACGACTACTGGATCGAGGACGACCGCGGCCACAAGGCGTACCTGGTGGACGGCAAGGTCCTGCGGCTGCGCCACACCTTCGAACTGAAGGACGCCCACGGGCGGGTGGTCGCGGTGGTCAAGGAGAAGATGCTCACCGTCCGCGACGCGATGAAGATCGAGGACGCCGACGGCGAGGTGGTCGCGACCGTCCGGGAGAAGCTGTTCACCCCGTTCCGGGACAAGTACCTGGTGGAGCTGGCCTCCGGCGGCGAGCTGAAGATCCACGGCGACCTGATCGACAAGGACTACCGGATCGAGAACCACCACGGCGACGACCTGGCCCGGATCAGCCGCAAGTGGTTCCGCGTCCGGGACACCTACGGGGTGGAGATCGCCGACGGCGCGGACACGGGGCTGCTGCTGGCCGTGGCGGCCTGCGTCGACCACCTGGTGCGCGAGGAGGACTGACCGTCCCCGGTTCACCGGTCCCCGGTTCACCGGTCCCCGGTCCGCCCCGCACCGGGGTGGGGTATCTTTGCCAGCCCTTGACCCTGCCGGTCAGGGCCCCGGCCGGCCGGTCGGGGGAGGGCGAGAGCGGGCCGGGGGCCGGGACCACGATGGACGACATTCTGCACGGGCTCGGCGCGGCGGCGGCCTACGGCGCCCTCGGTGTGGTGCTGCTGCTCCTCGGCATCGGCCTGGTGGACCTGCTGACGCCCGGCAGGCTCGGCGAGCAGATCTGGGTCGAGCGCAACCGCAACGCCGCCGTCCTGCTCAGCTCCGCGCTGCTCGGCATCGGCGGCATCGTCTTCACCGCGATCGTGTACACCTACGCCGACTTCGCCAAGGGCCTGGTCTCGACGGCCTGTTACGGCCTGCTCGGGCTGGTGCTGATGGCCGTCGCGTTCTGGCTGGTGGACGTGCTGACGCCGGGCAAGCTCGGTGCGATCCTGGTCGAGCCGGAGCCGCACCCGGCGGTGTGGGTGTCGGCCGCCTGCAACATCGCGGTGGCGGCGGTGGTGTCGGCGGCGATCGCCTGACCCCCCGGCGGCCGGCACCTCCGGGAAGGCCGCTACGCCGGGTGCGGGGCCTCGCCCAGGACGTGCTCCCGCCCCCAGTCGCCCAGCGGCCCCAGCGCCGTGTTGAGGCGCCGTCCGGCCTCGGTCAGCGCGTACTCGACCCGGGGCGGCACCTCGTCGTACGCCTCCCGGTGCACGATGCCGTCCGCCTCCAGCTCGCGCAGGTGCGTGGTCAGCACCTTCTCGGTGATCCCCGGGAGCAGCCGGCGCAGCTCGCCGAAGCGGCAGCTCGGGCGCTCGCCGAGGGCCCAGAGGATCGACACCTTCCACTTGCCGCCGATCACGTCCATCGCGGCGTCGGTCCCGCAGACGTACGCCCCCGGCCTCGGCACGGTCGCCATGCCCACCCCTCCCGGCCTTCCGACCTCGATGCTCACCCCAGGGTAACCACCCACTTCCAAGTGCGTACTTGATCGTTTCCGGGCGGGCGGCGGAGGCTGATCGCCATGGCAACCAACCCCGTTGAGAACGATTCCAAGAGCCCGCTCACCCTGCTCGGCCTCGGCGCGATGGGCGCCGCGCTGGCCGATGCCTGGCTCGCCGCCGGGCACCCGCTGACCGTCTGGAACCGCACCGCCGCCCGCGCCGACGGCCTCGCCGCGCGTGGCGCCGCCGTCGCCGCCACCGCCGCGGACGCCGTCGCGGCGAACCGGCTGGTCGTCGTCTGCCTGCTCGACGACGCCTCCGTGGAGGAGGCGCTGGAGGGCCTCGACCTGGCCGGCAAGGACCTCGTCAACCTGGTCACCAGCACCCCCGGGCAGGCCAGGGTCCGCGCCGCCTGGGCCGAGGAGCGCGGCGCCCGCTACCTGGACGGCGGGATCATGGCCGTCCCGCCGATGATCGGCGTCCCGGAGGCCGGGGCGTACGTGTTCTACAGCGGCTCGGCCGAGCTGTTCGAGGAGCACGCGGGCGTCCTCGCCGCCCCGGCCGGCACCCGGTACGTGGGCGCGGACGCCGGGCACGCGGCGCTGCACGACGTGGCGCTGCTCAGCGCGATGTACGGGATGTTCGCCGGGGTCGCCCACGCGTTCGCGCTGTTCCGCGGCGAGTCCGTGGCGCCGAGCGAGCTGGCTCCGCTGCTGGGGAGCTGGCTGACCGCGATGTCCGGCTCGGTGGCCGGGACGGCGGCGCAGCTGGAGGGCGGCGACTACACCAAGGGCGTGGTGTCCAACCTGGCGATGCAGGTGGCCGGGCAGGAGACGCTGCGGCGCACCGCCGAGGAGCAGCGGGTGAGCGCCGAACTGCTGGAGCCGTACTTCCGGCTGATGGCGCGTCGTCTGGAGGCCGGCAGCGGCGCGGAGGACCTGACCGGGGTCGTCGACCTGCTGCGGCGGTGAGGGCGGGCGGACGCAGTCGACCCGCTGCGACGGCGGGGGCGGGCCGGTAACGTACCGGCATGGCAGACCTCGAAGAACGCGCCACCGTCGTCGCGTCCGACTCACGGCAGGCCGGGGCGGGGGTGGTGGTCCGACCGCGCCGCGCCGACGACCTCGCCGACTGCGTCCGGGTGTTGGGCGACGTCCACGCCGCCGACGGCTACCCCGCCGAGTGGCCCGACCACCCCGCCGACTGGCTCACCCCGGACGGCCTGCTCGCCGCCTGGATCGCCGAGTGGGACGGCCGGCTCACCGGACACGTCGGCCTCGCCCGCAGTGCCCCGGGCGACGTGGCCCCCGCCCTGTGGAGCCACCACACCGGCGGCCCCCCGGAACTCACCACCGTGATCGCCCGCTTCTACGTCGCCCCGACGGCGCGCGGCCACCTCATCGGCGCCCGGCTGCTGTCCTGCGCCGTGGCGCACGCGCGGGCGCTCGGCCTGCATCCGGTCCTGGACGTCCTCGCGACCGACACCGCCGCCCTGGCCCTCTACCGCCGGCTCGGCTGGACCCACCTCGGCGGCGACGACCGGCGGTGGGCCTCCGGCCGCACCGTCTCCGTCCACTGCTTCGCGGCCCCCCGGGGGTGAGTCCGGGCCCACCCGGCCGCGCCGGCCGGGTGGGCGTTCCTCGCCGGCCGGGTGGGCGTGCCTCGTCGGCCGGGTGGGCGTTCCGCGTCGACGTCCCGCGCCGGGGCTCAGGCCGCGGAGCGGTCCGCTTCGGGCCGGCGGCGGAGGGCGGGGGTGGTGAGGGTCGGGGGCTGCCAGGCGCCGTCGGCCCGGTAGAGGTCGGTGCCGGGCGGCACGATCTCGTCGATGCGGTCGAGGGTGGCGTCGTCCAGGGCCAGGTCGGCGGCCTTGAGGGCGGATTCGAGCTGCTCCATGGTGCGCGGGCCGATGATCACCGAGGTGACGGCCGGGTGGGCCGACGGGAAGGCGGTGGCCAGCTCGGGGAGGGTGCGGCCGAGCTCCTCGGCGAGGGCGGTGAGGGCCTCGACGGCCTCCAGCTTGGCGGCGGTGCCGGGCAGTTCCGGGTCGAAGCGGCTCGGGTTGAGGGCGGCCCGCCCCCGGCCGAGGTCGATCGGGGCGCCCTTGCGGTAGCGGCCGGTCAGGAAGCCGCCGGCCAGCGGGCCCCAGGTCAGCGCGCCCATGCCGAGCCGCTGGACGACCGGCAGCACGTCGCGCTCCACGCCCCGGGCGAGCAGCGAGTACGGCGGCTGCTCGGTGCGGAAGCGCGGCAGTGCGCGGCGCTCGGCGACGTGGTGGGCGTCCACGATCTGCTCGGCGGGGAAGGTGGAGCAGCCGAAGGCGAGGATCTTGCCGGCCCGGACGAGGTCGCCGAGGACGGCGAGGGTCTCCTCGATGTCCGTGGTGTGGTCCGGCCGGTGGATCTGGTAGAGGTCGATCCGGTCGGTGCGCAGCCGGCGCAGGCTCTCCTCGACCTCCCGGACGATCCAGCGCCGCCCGTTGCCGCTCCGGTTGCGGCCCTCGCCCATCGGGAAGTGCGCCTTGGTGGCGAGCACGATGTCGTCGCGGTCGCCGCGGGCGGCCAGCGCCTTGCCGACGATCTCCTCGGACTCGCCGGCCGAGTAGATGTCGGCGGTGTCGATGAAGTTGATGCCCCGGTCGATCGCGGTGCCGATGATCCGGGCGCAGTCGTCGTGGTCGGGGTTGCCGATGGCGCCGAACATCATCGTGCCGAGGCAGTAGGTGCTCACCTCGATGCCGGTGCCGCCGAGGGCTCGGTAGCGCATGGTGCTTCTCCCCTGGTGGTGAGTCAGTGACTGTTCAGAGGTTATGAGTTGGAGTGTGCTCCATGGCAAGGGGTGGCCGTTCCCGTCGGCTCTTCCGGGAGGGGAGGCCGGGGCGCCGCGCCGGGGGAGCGGGCGCGTGGTTTGCTGAGCCGGCAACAAAGCTTGCTGATCCGGTGAGGCCGGCCGCAGCCTGGCGGTGGAGGTGAGCGCCATGGGCGAGACGACACGGACGATGACCGGGAGCAGGGACGACGAGCGCTACGACGTGGTGGTGGTCGGCGCCGGAGCGGCGGGACTGAACGCCGCGCTGGTGCTGGGCCGGGCCCGGCGCCGCGTCGCCGTGGTGGACGCCGGAGAGCCGCGCAACGCGCCCGCCGCCCACATGCACGGCTACCTGAGCCGGGACGGCATGCCCCCGGCCGCCCTGCTGGCGGTCGGGCGGGAGGAGGTCGCCCGGTACGGGGTGGACCTGATCGACGCCCGGGTCGAGCACATCGAGGGCGCCGAGCGCATCGAGGCCGCCGAGGGTGCCGAGAACGCCGACCGGCTCGCCGCGGGCTTCCTGGTCCACCTGGCCGGCGGCCCGGTGCTGCGCGCCCGCCGGGTGGTCGTCGCCACCGGCCTGCGCGACGGGCTGCCGGAACTGCCGGGCCTGGCCGAGCGCTGGGGCCGGGACGTGCTGCACTGCCCGTACTGCCACGCCTGGGAGGTCCGCGACCGGCCGCTCGGGGTGCTCGGCACCGGCCCGGGGGCGGTCGATCAGGCGCTGCTGCTGCGGCAGTGGTCGGCGGACGTGGTGCTGCTCGCGCACACCCTCACGCTGACCGACGCCGAGCGGGAACGGCTCGCCGCCCGGCAGGTCCGGGTGGTCGAGGGCCGGATCGTCCGCCTGGTGTCCGATGACGGGCGGCTGCGCGGCGTCGAGCTCGCGAACGGGCGGGTGGTGCCGCGCGAGGCGGTGTTCGTCTTCCCCCAGCCGGTGCCCCGGGACGCCCTGCTCTTCGGTCTCGACTGCGCGCGCGACGACGACGGCTGGGTCGCCACCGACCGGACCGGCCGTACCAGCCTCCCCGGGGTCTGGGCGGTCGGCAACGTCGCCGACCCGCGCGCCAAGGTGGTCACCGCCGCCGGGATGGGCGCGGCGGCGGCCTTCGCGCTCGACCACGACCTCGTGGCGGAGGAGATCGACCAGGCGGTCGAGCACCACCGCGCGTCCGGCGCCGCCCTGCCCGCCTGAGCCGGGAAGCTTTCGTCAACCCACGATCGGAGAATCCGGATGTCAGCGCACCAGCACCACAGTCACTCCCACGGCCACTCCCACGGGCACTCCCACGGGCACGGCCACGGGAACGGTCACGGGAACGTCCCCGCCGCCGACCTCGACTGGGACGCGCTCGCCGCCCACCTGGAGCTGGAGGCCGATCTGCGGGCCGGCGCCGTCACCGAGGCCGGCCGGTGGCTGCTCGGCCTGCACGGCGAGGGCGAGGTGCGGCGGGTCCTGGACGTCGGCAGCGGGCCCGGCGTGATCGCCGGACTGCTGGCGGAGGTGTTCCCGGCGGCCGAGGTGGTGGCCGTCGACCAGTCGGCCGCCCTGCTGGAGCGAGCCCGGACCCGCTCGGGCGGTCGGCTCGGCATCCAACAGGCCGACCTGCCCGCCGAGTTCGACAAGCTCGGCGAGGCCGACCTGATCTGGTCCGGCAACGCCATCCACCACCTGGGCGACCAGCAGGCCGCGCTCGCCTCGCTCGCCCGAGTGCTGCGCCCCGGCGGGCTGCTGGCGGTCGCCGAGAGCGGCCTGCCGGCCCGCTACCTGCCGCGCGACTTCGGTCTCGGCCGGCCTGGCTTCCAGGCCCGGATGGACGCCGCCCACGAGGACGGCTTCAGTGCCATGCGGGCCGAACTGCCGGGCAGCACGCCGGAGATCGAGGACTGGCCGGCCATGCTCGGCCGGGCCGGACTGACCCCGGTCGGCACCCGCACCTTCCTGGTCGATCACCCGGCCCCGTTGGCCGGCCCCGTCCGCGGTTACCTGCACACTCAGCTGGCCCGCCGGCACGACCAGCTCGCCGAGCAGCTCGACGCCGAGGACCGGGCGACGCTGGAGGCCCTGCTCGACGAGGACGCCCCCACCGGCATCCTGCGCCGCCCGGACGCCTTCTACCTCTCGGCGATGACCGTCCACACGGCCCGCCGCGACTGACCGGGCCGGCCCGCCAACGCCGGTCAGGAAGCGAAGAGGCCCGCCGTCACGCGGCGGCGGGCGGTCGGGTCGTCCAGCCACGGGTAGTGCCCGGCGGCCGGGCGGGTGCCCGGACTGCCCCAGGCCCCCGGGCCGCCCCGGCCGCCGTGGGGGCGCTCGCCGCACGGCTCCCGGTACCGTCGGGGCATGACAGCGAGCGAGCGGCGTTTCGTCGTGGTGACCACCACCCACGAGAGCGAGGAGCGGGCCCGGGCCCTGGCGTCCGCCGTGGTGCGGGAGCGGCTGGCGGCCTGCGCCCAGGTGTACCCGGTGCGGTCGGTGTACTGGTGGGACGGTGAGGTGCGGGACGCCGAGGAGTGGCGGATCGACCTCAAGACCCGGGCCGAACTGGCCGACCGGCTGGGCGCGTTCGTGGCGGAGCGGCACTCCTACGAGACGCCCGAGGTGATCGCCGTGCCGGTGGCGGGCGGCAGCCGGGACTACCTGGCCTGGGTGGTCGAGGAGACGGCCGCGCCCGGGCGGGGCGTGGCGGAGTAGCCCAGCCGCGCCGCCCGCGCCGCCCGCGCCGCCCGCGCCGCCCGCATCAGCCGTACCGGCCGATCGGGCCGGTCAGGCCGCCGAGCCGCCGAAGCGCTCCGTCCAGGCCGCCAGCTCCTCGTCCGTGATCTTGGCGAACAGCACCGGCGGCACCGTGAACGCCGTCCCGGCCGGCACCAGGTCCAGTGCCCGAGCCCGCTCCGGGCCGACCCAGGCGGGGGTGGCCGTCGGAGCGTCCCCGGGCAGCGCGAAGGCCGCGCGCATCGCCGCCGCCGCGGTCGGGATGAACGGCTCGGAGACCACCGCGTACAGCTGGATCAGGTTCATCGCCGTGCGCAGGGTCAGCGCCGCCGCGTCCGGGTCCGTCTTCACCTGGAGCCAGGGCGCCTTCTCGTCCAGGTAGGCGTTGCCGGCGCTCCACAGCGCGCGCAGCGCCTGCGCCGCCTTGCGGAAGTTGAGCGCGTCCAACTGGGCCTCGTACTCGGCGAGCAGGCCCGCGACCTGCTCGCCGAGGCGCCGCTCGGGCTCGCCCGCCGGGTGGCCGCCCGGGACGTCGTCGCCGAAGCGCTTGCGGCTGAAGGAGAGCACCCGGTTGACGAAGTTGCCGAGGGTGTCGGCGAGGTCCTTGTTGACCACCGAGGCGAACAGGTCCCAGGTGAAACTGGAGTCGTCCGACTCGGGGGCGTGCGCCATCAGGAAGTAGCGCCAGTAGTCGGCGGGCAGCAGCTCCAGCGCGACGTCGGTGAAGACGCCGCGCTTCTGGCTGGTGGAGAACTTCCCGCCGTAGTACGTCAGCCAGTTGAAGGCCTTGACGTAGTCGACCTTCTTCCACGGGCGGCGCGAGCCGAGCAGGGTGGCCGGGAACATCACGGTGTGGAACGGGACGTTGTCCTTGGCCATGAACTCGGTGTACCGGACGGTCTCGTCGACGTCGTACCACCAGGACTCCCAGTCCCGGGGCTGCCCGGCCGGAGCCGCGTCCGCCCACTCCTTGGTGGCGCCGATGTACTCGATCGGGGCGTCGAACCAGACGTAGAACACCTTGCCCTCGGCGGCCAGTTCGGGCCACACATCGGCCGGCACCGGGACGCCCCACTCCAGGTCGCGGGTGATCGAGCGGTCCTGGAGGCCCTCGGTCAGCCACTTGCGGGCGATCGAGGAGGCCAGCACCGGCCAGTCGTCGCCGTGGGCGGCGATCCAGCCCTCGACCTCCTCGGTGAGCTCGGACTGGAGCAGGAACAGGTGGCGGGTCTCCCGGACCTCCAGGTCGGAGCTGCCGCTGATGGCCGAGCGCGGCTCCAGCAGGTCGGTCGGGTCCAGCACCCGGGTGCAGTTCTCGCACTGGTCGCCGCGCGCCTTGTCGTAGCCGCAGTGCGGGCAGGTGCCGACGATGTAGCGGTCCGGCAGGAAGCGGCCGTCGGCGTTGGAGTACACCTGGCGGACGGCGCGCTCCTCGATGAAGCCGTTGCGCTGGAGCTCGCGGGCGATCTCCTGGGTGATCTCCCGGTTCTGCGGCGAGGAGCTGCGGCCGAAGTGGTCGAAGGAGAGCCCGAAGCCGTCGTACACCGCCCTCTGCGCCTCGTGCGCCCGCGCGCAGAACTCCGCGACCGGCAACCCGGCTTCCTGGGCGGCCAGTTCGGCGGGGGTGCCGTGCTCGTCGGTGGCGCAGACGAAGAGCACCTCGTGGCCGCGGCGGCGCAGGTACCGGGCGTAGACGTCCGCCGGGAGCATCGACCCGACCATGTTGCCCAGGTGCTTGATCCCGTTGATGTACGGAAGGGCGCTGGTGATCAGGTGCCGAGCCATCCTCGGGTGCTCCGATTCTCCCGCACGCGCACCCCACCCGGAGGGCCGTGCCAGGCGCAGGGGTCACTGTGGGCCGCCAGCCTAGCGCCGTGGGGAGCGTGGGGCCGGACGTCAGGGCCGGGTGAAGTCGCCGTATCCGTCGAACTCCCCGGACTTCACCCCGCGGACGAAGGCGGCCCACTTGCGCGGCGTGGTGCGCACGACGATCTCGGGCCGGTCCGACTCGCGGATCTCCACCAGCTCGCCCGCCGCCCGGACTTCGACGCAGTCGGTGCTCTCCCCGCTGGCCGTCGCCTTGCGCCAGGTACTCATGCGAAGTCTTTCAGCAGGGTCCGGATGAAGTCCCTGGACTCGTCCGCCCCGAGTGCGATCCCCGCGGTCTCCTCCTTGATCCGGCGGTAGGAGGCCAGTTCGGCCTGGGTGTGGACGAACTTCGGTCCGTGGGAGAGGTCGATCTGGACGGTGTCGAGTTCCGGGACGGGCCCGCGGGCGAGGTACAGGCTCTCCCCGGAGCCGGTGTAGGTGGGCACGCTGAACGGGATCACCCGGATCTCCACCCCGGGCCGCTCGGAGTTCTCCAGCAGGCCCCGCAGCTGTTCGCGCAGCACGTCCGGACCGCCGAACTGCATGCGCAGCGCCGACTCGTGGAGGAACGCGCTGTACGGCTTCGGCTGGTCGACGAAGATCTGCTGGCGCCGGATCCGGAACGCCTTCCGGACGTCCGCCTCCTGCCGGTACTGCGGGGGGAGCCGCTCGAAGACCGCGGCGGCGTACTCCGGGGTCTGGAGCAGGCCGGGGATGAAGGTGCTGTTCAGGATGGACAGGGAGGCCGCGTGGTGTTCCATCTCCGCGATGTCGATGATCGCGTTCGGCAGCCGGCCGCGGAAGCCGTCCCACCAGTACTTGCGCCGGTCCTGCGTCATCGCCAACAGCGCGTCCAGATAGGGGCCTTCCTCGCAGCCGCAGGTGCCCGCCCAGATCCGGAGCCGCTCGGCGCTGATGCCCGACTTGCCGTTCTCCATCTGGGAGATCTTGGGCAGGTCGGTGCCGATGGTGGCGGCCAGGCTCTTGGGCGTGACGCCCACGCGTTCGCGCATCCTGCGCAACTCGATCCCGAGGCGCTGCTGGCGCACGGTCGGCGACAAGCGGGGTGGCATGACTATCTTCTCCGGGTCGCGGCTGCGTCGATGCTTCCGGTGAAGTGTGCCGCGCACACCTGGCCCTAGCTACCGAAACGGGGGATACCCCACGATGGAGTGAACGTCTTCCTGCTCGGTAGCAACTCTGGCACCTTGACCCTATGGTCGTCCGTGTCACTCGCTGACTTGTTTCTGCCTAAACAGTCGTCAATCAGCCGTCAACACCCACCAGATGCATGGTCGCGGCGCCCGAAATCACCGACCGGAGACAGCCATGCCCTTCCCCCCGCCCCCCGGCCTCCTCCGCCGGCCGCTTCCTCACCAGCGCACTTCCGCGGCCCGGTGAACACCCTCCTCGTCGCCGGACTGTCGGCGCTCCTGCTCGCCGTCCTGTTCGTCGGCTGGCTGGTCTGGCTGGTGAACATCCAGGCCTGTGAACCCCACCCCGCCAAGCCCGAGTTCGCCGCCGGCGGTTCCGCCTCCGGCGAGCGGACGTAGCGCCAGCCCGGCTCCCGCCCCGCCTCAGCCTCGGGAAAGCCGTTCCGCCAGACGGGACTTGGCGGCCGGCCACTCGTCGGCGAGCATCGAGAAGTAGGCGCTGTCGCGCCAGGTGCCGTCGGGGCGCAGACGGTCGCGGCGGTGGGTGCCCTCGTACTGGGCGCCGAGGCGCCGGATGGCGGTGCGGGAGCGCTCGTTGCGGGCGTCGGTCTTCCAGAAGACGCGGCCCATGCCGAGGTCCTCGAAGGCGTGGGCGAGCAGCAGCAGCTTGGCCTCGGTGTTGACCGCCGTGCGCCAGACGGAGCGAGCGTACCAGGTGCCGCCGATCTCCAGGTACTCGTCCCGGGCGCTGAAGTCGTGGTAGCCGGTGGCGCCGACGGCCCGGCCGCTGCCGAGGTCGACGACGGCGAAGTTCACCGATTCGCCGGCGGCCTCCTCCGCGACGCGGAGGTCGAGGACCGCGCCGAACTCCCGCTCCGAAGCCGGCGGCAGGTGCGTGGTCCAGCGCCAGACCTCGGGTTCGGAGCCGACGGTGGCCCAGAGGTCGGCGAGGTGGCGGCGCTCCAGCGGCTCCAGGCGGATGTGGCGGCCGGTGAGGGTGACGGGGGTGGGCGGCTTCGCGGTCATGATCCAAAAGTAGCCCCGTTTTGCACTAGAGGCAATGGATGTCTGCACTAGTGCAAATGGCGGGAGGGGGAACGCGAAGGGCCCCGCAGGACGGGTGTCCTGCGGGGCCCTCGGTGGAACGCGGGGGCGGACGATCAGAGGAAGGAGTTGATCTGGATCGTCTCGGTCCGGCCCGGGCCGACGCCGATGGCCGAGATCGGCGCGCCCGACATCTCCTCCAGCGCCTTCACGTACGCCTGGGCGTTCTTCGGCAGCTCGGCGAAGGTCTTCGCCTTGCTGATGTCCTCGGTCCAGCCCGGCAGCGTCTCGTAGATCGGCTTGGCGTGGTGGAAGTCCGACTGGTTGTAGGGGAGCTCCTCGACCCGCTTGCCGTCGATCTCGTACGCGACGCAGACCGGGATCTGCTCCCAGCCGGTCAGCACGTCGAGCTTGGTGAGGAAGAAGTCGGTGAGGCCGTTGACCCTGGTCGCGTAGCGCGCGATGACGGCGTCGAACCAGCCGCAGCGGCGGTCACGGCCGGTGGTGACACCGCGCTCGCCGCCGATCCGGCGCAGCGCCTCGCCGTCCTCGTCGAGCAGCTCGGTCGGGAACGGGCCCGAGCCGACGCGGGTGGTGTAGGCCTTGAGGATGCCGATGACCCGGTCGATCTTGGTCGGGCCGATGCCGGCGCCGGTGCAGGCGCCGCCCGCGGTCGGGTTCGACGAGGTCACGAAGGGGTACGTGCCGTGGTCGACGTCGAGCAGGGTGCCCTGGCCGCCCTCCAGCAGGACGACCTTGTCCGCCTTCAGCGCCTCGTCCAGGACGAGGGTGGTGTCGGCGAGGAACGGCTTGATCTGCTCCGCGTAGCCCAGGTACTCCTCGACCACCAGGTCGGCCGGGATGGTGCGGCGGTTGTACAGCTTGACCAGGATCTGGTTCTTGTCGTGCAGCGCCGCCTCGATCTTCTGGCGCAGGATCGACTCGTCGAACAGGTCCTGGACCCGGATGCCGACGCGGTTGATCTTGTCCGCGTAGGTCGGGCCGATGCCGCGGCCGGTGGTGCCGATCCGGCGCTTGCCGAGGAAGCGCTCGGTGACCTTGTCCAGGGTCCGGTGGTACGGGGTGATCAGGTGGGCGTTGCCCGAGATCAGCAGCTTCGAGGTGTCGATGCCGCGGTCGTTCAGGCCGGCCAGCTCGGAGAGCAGCACGGCCGGGTCGATCACGACGCCGTTGCCGATCACCGGCGTCACGTTCGGGCTGAGGATTCCGGAAGGGAGCAGGTGCAGGGCGTACTTCTGGTCGCCGATGACCACCGTGTGACCGGCGTTGTTGCCGCCCTGGTAGCGGACCACGTAGTCGACGGAGCCGCCGAGGAGGTCGGTGGCCTTCCCCTTGCCCTCGTCTCCCCACTGAGCGCCAACGAGCACGAGTGCCGGCACAGGCGTACACCCCTTCCGGTTGGGGCATCCTGCGTAGGCCGCAGTCTGCCCCGAGATAGACGAAGCCCCTGGCGCAATGGCGCAAGGGGCTCTTGCACCGAGAGATTACCTGAGGAAGGACCGGTCGTGTCGTCCCTGTCCACGCCTGCCACCGGCGGCCCGGAGCCGCTCCTGCTGCTCCTCGACCCGGTGGCCCGGCAGACCGACGGCGAGTCGGTGCGGATCGCGAAGGACGTGCTCTGCGGGGGCGCGGACGCCAAGGTGGTCTTCCCGGAGAGCCCTTCCGAGCTCGACCGGGTGCTTTCGCACCGGGGTCGGAGGCGACCGGTGGTGATCGGTTCCGACCTCGCGCTCCAGCGGGTGCTCCAGGCGCTGCATCGCCAGCGTGAGCTGGGCACCGAACCGGTGGGGATGGTTCCGGTCGGCCGCGCGGAGGAGCTGCTGGCGGCCCGCGCGCTCGGCGTGCCGGAGGAGCCGGTCCGGGCGGCGCGGGCGGTGCTGTCGGGAGCCCCGCGCCGGCTCGACCTGCTGGTGGACGACGGCGGCGGGGTGGCGCTGGGCGGGGTGCGGATCGCCGGCGGGAGCACCCGCCGGCCGGTGGGCCGCGCGGGTGGCTGGCGTTCGCTATGGGCGAAACTGGCTGCGGCCGAGCAGGCGAACGTACTCACTCCGGACGACTCCGACCACGGCTCCCGGGTCCGGGTCGAGGCCGACGGCCGGCTGCTCGCGGACGTCCACCGGCCGGTCCGGCTGGTCCAGGTCACGCTCCGGTCGGGCACCGCGGACGGAACGGGCGAGCTGGAGGTGGTGGTCGCCGCCGCCGGAGCCCTGGTGCGGGCCCGGGCGGCGAGCGTCTCGGTGGTCGGCCGGGGCTTCGACTACGAGGCCGACGGCCACCCGGTCGGCCCGGTCCGCGCCCGGACCTGGACGGTGCACCCGGCCGCCTGGGGGCTGCTGCTGCCCGCGGCCTGAGTCCGGGACGCCCGCGGGCCCGGGCCTCGGGCGTCCCGACGGGTGCCGGGACCGGCGGGCGACGGCCGGGCGACGGGCGGAAGAACCCCGGGTGAGCAGGCTCACGTTCCACCGCCCCCCGACAGCCGCCGCCGGCCGCGCGGAACTCCCCAACAGGCGCGAACCGCAAGGCCAACCGCCACCCGCGGGAATTGCCCCCACCCGAAATCCCCGCCCGGTAAGGGGTTTTGTCTACGCGCGTTAACCCGCCGTCACCGGACGAAGCGGCAGTCCCGGGTTCCGGAAGCCCTGGTCAACTGCCCTAGACTCGAAGGCGTGCCACGTGGTGACGGAAGACTCAACCACGATCTTCTTCCCGGTGAGAAAGGCCCCCAGGACGCTTGCGGCGTCTTCGGTGTCTGGGCTCCCGGCGAGGAGGTCGCCAAGCTCACGTTCTTCGGCCTTTACGCCCTGCAGCACCGCGGTCAGGAATCCGCGGGCATCGCAGTGAGCAACGGCTCCCAGATTCTCGTCTTCAAGGACATGGGACTCGTCTCCCAGGTCTTCGACGAGGCCTCGCTGGGGTCGTTGCACGGGCATATCGCCGTCGGACACGCCCGCTACTCGACCACCGGTTCCTCGGTCTGGGAGAACGCCCAGCCGACCTTCCGGGCGACCGTGCACGGTTCGCTGGCCCTCGGGCACAACGGAAACCTGGTGAACACCGCCGAACTGGCGGCCATGGTCGCCGAGCTGCCCGGCGAGGAGCACATCTCGCGCTCCGGCCGGACCGCCGCGACCAACGACACCGACCTGGTGACGGCCCTGCTGGCCGGCCACCCGGACCTCTCCATCGAGGAGACGGCCAAGGTCGTGCTGCCCAAGGTCAAGGGCGCCTTCTCGCTCGTCTTCATGGACGAGCACACCCTCTACGCCGCCCGCGACCCCCAGGGCATCCGCCCGCTGGTGCTCGGCCGGCTGGAGCGCGGCTGGGTGGTCGCCTCCGAGACGGCGGCGCTGGACATCTGCGGCGCCTCCTTCATCCGCGAGGTCGAGCCCGGCGAGCTCATCGCCATCGACGAGAACGGCATGCGCAGCTCCCGGTTCGCCGAGGCCAAGCCCAAGGGCTGCGTGTTCGAGTACGTCTACCTGGCCCGCCCCGACACCTCCATCGCCGGCCGCAACGTGCACCTCTCCCGCGTGGAGATGGGCCGTCGGCTCGCGAAGGAGGCCCCCGTCGAGGCCGACCTGGTGATAGCCACGCCCGAGTCCGGCACCCCCGCCGCGATCGGCTACGCCGAGGCGAGCGGCATCCCGTACGGCTCCGGCCTGGTGAAGAACGCCTACGTGGGCCGCACCTTCATCCAGCCCAGCCAGACGATCCGCCAGCTCGGCATCCGGCTCAAGCTCAACCCGCTGCGCGAGGTCATCGCCGGCAAGCGCCTGGTGGTCGTGGACGACTCGATCGTCCGCGGCAACACCCAGCGCGCGCTGGTGAAGATGCTGCGCGAGGCGGGCGCCGCCGAGGTCCACATCCGGATCTCCTCGCCGCCGGTGAAGTGGCCCTGCTTCTTCGGCATCGACTTCGCCACCCGCGCGGAGCTGATCGCCAACGGCATGACCATCGAGGAGATCGGCCGCACGCTCGGCGCCGACTCGCTCTCCTACATCTCGATCGACGGCATGATCGAGGCCACCAAGCAGCCCAAGGACAGGCTCTGCCGGGCCTGCTTCGACGGCGAGTACCCGATGGAGCTGCCGGACCCGGCGCTGCTCGGCAAGCTCCTGCTGGAGGCCGAGATCAAGGGCAGCCAGCAGCCGCCGGCCGTCCGCGGCAAGCCGACCAGCGGCAGCGACCTGGACGGCGTCCAGTCGCTGCTCGGCGGGGCGGGCGCGGCCGACGCGCTGCGCCGCCCGTAAGAACCCACGGTGGGGTCCCGAGAACCGGGACCCCACCGCTGTTCCAACCCCCCACCCTGACCCGAGAGGGCCGCACGCAGTGACCAGGAACCAGAACGGCGCCACCTACGCCGCCGCCGGTGTCGACATCGAGGCGGGCGACCGCGCCGTCGAGCTCATGAAGCAGTGGGTGAAGAAGGCCGGCCGCCCCGAGGTGGTCGGCGGTCTCGGCGGCTTCGCCGGCCTCTTCGACGCGTCCGCCTTCAAGAACTACGAGCGGCCGCTGCTGGCCTCGGCCACCGACGGCGTGGGGACCAAGGTGGCCATCGCGGCCGCCATGGACAAGCACGACACCATCGGCCACGACCTGGTCGGCATGGTCGTCGACGACCTGGTGGTGTGCGGCGCCGAGCCGCTGTTCATGACCGACTACATCTGCGTCGGCAAGGTCGTCCCGGAGCGGGTCGCCTCGATCGTCAAGGGCATCGCCGAGGGCTGCGCCCTGGCCGGCTGCGCCCTGGTCGGCGGCGAGACCGCCGAGCACCCGGGCCTGCTGGGTCCGGACGAGTACGACGTCGCGGGCGCCGGCACCGGTGTGGTGGAGGCCGACGCGCTGCTCGGCGCGGAGCGCGTCCGGGCCGGCGACGTGGTGATCGCGATGGCCGCCTCCGGCCTGCACTCCAACGGCTACTCGCTGGTCCGTCACGTGCTGCTGAACGAGGCCGGCTGGAACCTGGACCGCAAGGTCGAGGAGTTCGGCCGCACCCTCGGCGAGGAGCTGCTGGAGCCGACCCGGATCTACTCGCTGGACTGCCTGGCGCTCACCCGCGCCACCGAGGTGCACGCCTTCTCGCACGTCACCGGCGGCGGTCTGGCGGCGAACCTGGCCCGGGTCATCCCGGAGGGCCTGCACGCCCGCCTGGACCGCGGCACCTGGACCCCGCTGCCGGTCTTCCAGACCGTGGCCGAGGTCGGCCAGGTGGCCACCCTGGAGATCGAGAAGACGCTGAACATGGGCGTCGGCATGGTCGCGGTCGTCCCGCCGCACTCGGTGGACGCCGTGCTGTCGATCCTGGAGGACCGCGGCGTGGAGTCCTGGCTGCTGGGCGACATCGTCGAGCGCGCCGACGAGCACGAGGGCGGCGCGGCCCTCTACAACGCCTACGAGGGCTTCCGGGCGAGCTGATCGTCCGGTGCCGACGGGAGGGCCCCTCCGGTGCGCCGGAGGGGCCCTCCCGCGTACCGGAACGGTCCTGGGGCGGCCGGGGGCGCTCCCGGGCTACCGAACCCGGCCGAGGGAACGCCGAAGACCGGCCCGGCGCCCTGGGCGCCCGGACCGGTCCGGCGGGACTGCTCGGTTACGAGCGGCGGGAGGCCTGCGAGGCCCCGGGGCCCGACCCGCTGTCGTCCTCGTCGTCGAGGTCGGCGTAGCGGGCGGCGTACTCCGCATAGGGGTCGTCGTCCTCCACTTCCTCGATCGGCTCTGGCTCGATCGCAGGAGTGGACGGCGATACGCCCAGCTCGTTGGACAGACGGTTAGCGTCGAACCCGCCGCTGTTGTACTTCAGCTCGCGGGCGACCTTCGTCTGCTTGGCCTTGGCCCGGCCGCGCCCCATGGGTCGACCCCCTCAACGATGGGGCTCACGGCCCCGCTGACACGTGTTCATGATCAGGACCGGCGCCTGCCCGAATGGGAGAGGCCGTCCCTTGGAGCATTAACGGTACCTGTTTCCGCCGCTGGACGGTACGTCGTCGGTGTGACGTGGCGCGCACCGACCGCACCCGAGGCCAGGTCTTTCCAGGTCAAGGGAGGTTTTGCGGCGATTTTCGCGCTGTCCGGAGGTGTCTGAGGTCCGTCGTTCCAGGACCGATTATCCCCCCTAGGGGGACCTCGGATCACCCGTTCGGGCGGAGAAGTGAGAATCCGGTTCCACATTGTGATGCGCGGGGGGCCTCGGTGGAGGCCCCCCG